>DATCXD010000531.1:0-7676 GCA_036566005.1 Micromonosporaceae bacterium
GGATCGGCCGGTCCTGACTGGACGCCGCGCCCGCGACGCACCCCACGACCGCCGCGACCGGCCTCGGCCGATCGCTGGAGCATCGTCCGGATCGCGATCGCACCCTGCAGCCGCGCCATGAGTGCCCCGCGTTCGTCGACCATGGCCCGGCTGCGCCGTTGCATCGACGAGATCGTGCGGTCCAGCGTCGCCAGCTCCGCATCGATGGACGCGCCACAGCTCGGGCAGCCCGTCGCGGTGTCCGCGGTCGCGCCGCACGTCGAGCACGGGTACGTTCCCACTCGGCCTCCTGTCGGTTTCTATACCGAAGGATGCCGAGTGTCCGCCCTTGGCCGCTAGTGCGAACGATTCGCCACGCCGATACGGATGCACAGATCTGCGTTCGGTCGGCGCCGTCCCGGGGTGCCGATGCGATGCCGCGCGGGGGTTATCAGTCGATGCGTAGCGGCAGCCGCGAGGCGCGTTGGGCTCGCTCAGTCGCTGGCGCCGAGCGCCGGTGTCACCGAGCGACCCATGCCGCGATACTCCCAGCCGGCATTGATCCACTGAGGAGCATCGAGGCAGTTCATTGCGTCGATGATGCGTTGCGACGCGACCACGTCGCCGAGCGCGGACGGGTCGAGGTAGCGGAATTCGTCCCAGGCGGTGAGCACGCAGACGAGGTCGGCACCGGTGACGGCGTCGCTCAACGTCTTGGCGTACTCCACCTCAGGCAGCTCGCGCTCCGCGTTGAACATCGCCTCCGGGTCGTACACGGCGACGTCGGCCCCGGCCCGGGACAGCCGGCGGACCACGGATAGCGCGGGCGAGTCACGAACATCGTCGGTGTTCGGCTTGAACGCTGCACCGAGCGCGGCGATCTTGATCCCGGACAGGTCCGGGCCGGCCGGCCCGTACGGTCGACTCAGCAGATCGGCCGCGATCTCGACGACCTTCTGCCGGCGGCGCTGGTTGATCAGGTCAACCTCGTGCAGGAAGCGCAGCGACTCGCCGACGCCAAGCTCTTGGGCCCGGGCCTGGAACGCGCGGATGTCCTTGGGCAGGCACCCGCCGCCGAAGCCGATCCCGGCGCGGAGGAATTTGTTGCCGATCCGGCCGTCGTAGCCGATCGCGCGGGCGAGTTGCGTCACATCGCCGCCCGAAGCCTCGCAGATCTCGGCCATCGCGTTGATGAAGGAGATCTTGGTGGCTAGGAATGCGTTCGCGGCGACCTTGACCAGTTCCGCGGTGGCGAAGTCGGTGATGACGACCGGGATCTCGCGGTCCTCGGTCACGGCGAGATCGAACGTGCCCTTGTGGGCGGCGTAGAGCATCTCGTACGCCCACTCGGTCTTGACCCCGAAGATCACCCGGTTCGGCCGTAGTACGTCTTCGACCGCGAGGCCCTCCTGCAGGAACTCGGGGTTCCAGGCCACCTCGATCCCGAGGTCTGGGCGCGTGTGTCGGGCGACCAACTGCTCGACCCACTCCGCCGCGCCGACCGGTACGGTCGATTTGCCGACGATGAGAGCCTTTCGGGTCAGGTGCGGGGCGAGCATGGTGACCGCGTTCTCGACGTAGCGCAGGTCGGCGGCGACACCGTCGGCGCGTTGTGGTGTGCCGACGCAGATGAAGTGCACATCACCGAACGCCCCCGCTTCGGCAAAGTCGGTGGTGAAGCGCAACCGCCCGCTGGCCAGGTTCTTGCGCAGGAGATCGTCCAGATTCGGCTCGTGGATCGGCACCTCGCCGCCGGACAGCTTGGCGATCTTCTCCGGCTCCACGTCGACGCCGAGCACCTCGTAGCCGAGTTCGGCGAAGCAGATCGCATAGGTAGAGCCGAGATATCCGGTGCCGAGGAACGTCAGCCGAGGCCGCCGCGCGCCCGACGGCGGCGTGGCTGGCGTCTGCAGTGGGTTGCTGGAGAACGCGATGGTCACGCAAAGCCTCCGGTCACAGGGGAATATTACCGACTTTGGACGGATTACCGGCCAGGTTATCGGAGCCCGACGCGGCGAACGACGCCTCGTACACCCGCGCGGGTTGACCTCGACTCGGCGAGACTTTCGAGGTCCGGGGGGATCTCGTGTCCGGCGAGAATAGTACGCCGAACCCGCCCGAGAAATGTCCCGGCCCGCGGCCGGTGCGTCGTCAACACACATTACCGGTGAGTAAGCTTCGGATTCGGCCGGCGGGTTGCCGGTCGCTCGACGACCTGGCGCAGGTCGGCCGGCGTCCCCCGCCACCGCCGCGAACAGGTAGCTGTAAGGGGCAGGTGGCGGCCGTGGCCGACTTCGACATCTATCAACTCACCGAGGAGCACGACGCGATCCGGGCGGCGGTGCGCGAGGTGTGCGACGCGAAAGTGGCGCCGAACGCCGCCGCAGCGGACGAGCGCAGCGAGTTCCCGCAGGCTTCGTACGAAGCGCTGCGTGCCTCCGACTTCCACGCTCCACACGTGCCGGTCGAGTACGGCGGGGCCGGCGCGGACGCACTGGCCACCGCGATCGTTATCGAGGAGGTTGCTCGGGCGTGCGCGGCCTCGTCGCTGATCCCGGCCGTGAACAAGCTCGGCACGCTGCCCCTGCTGCTGGCCGGCTCCGAGGATCTCAAGCGTCGTTACCTGCCGCCGGTCGCCCGTGGCGATGCGATGTTCTCCTACTGCCTGTCCGAGCCGGCGGCCGGCAGCGACGCCGCGTCCATGACCACGCGCGCTATCCGCGACGGCGAACACTACGTGCTCAACGGCGCGAAACGATGGATCACCAACGCCGGCGTCTCCGAGTTCTACACCGTGTTCGCGGTCACCGATCCGATCGCGCGTTCCCGTGGCATCTCGGCCTTCGTCGTCGAGAAGGGGGACGCCGGTGTGAGCTTCGGCGCACTCGAACGCAAGCTCGGCATCAAAGGCTCGCCAACGCGGGAGGTCTACCTCGACAACGTACGCATTCCGGCCGACCGGATGATCGGCGCCGAGGGAACCGGCTTCGGTACGGCCATGCGTACGCTCGACCACACCCGCGTCACGATCGCGGCGCAGGCGGTCGGGATCGCGCAGGGCGCACTCGACTTCGCCAAGCGCTACGTGAGCGAGCGCATGCAGTTCGGCCAGCCGGTCGCCGAATTCCAGGGCGTCCAGTTCATGCTGGCCGACATGGGCATGAAGCTGGAGGCGGCGCGGCAGCTCACCTACGTCGCCGCGAGTAAGTCGCAACGGTCGGATGCCGATCTCACGTATTTCGGCGCGGCCGCCAAGTGCTTCGCCTCGGACGCGGCCATGGCGATCACGACCGACGCGGTCCAACTGCTCGGCGGGTACGGCTACACGAAGGACTACCCGGTCGAGCGCATGATGCGGGACGCCAAGATCACCCAGATCTACGAGGGTACGAATCAGGTCCAGCGGATCGTGATGGCCCGACAGCTGCTCGCGAGCATGAGCTGACGTTCGGCGTTCGGCGTTCGGTGTCCGGGTGTGTGGGCGTTCGGGCCGGAGTGGGCTCGGGCCGAAATAGTTGAGGACGGTTTCCTGTTCCGGGCCGTCAGTGTCTAGGCTGCCCGGATGCGAACCCGAGTGATCGCGCTGTCGGCGATCTTCTACGTTGCGGTCGCGGCTCTGCTCCTCGGCGTGCTGTTCGAGCTGTGGACCGACGTGCTGCCGAATGCCCTGTCCGTACGAATCGGACACAACACCGAGGGCTACATCCTCGCCCTTGTCGTCGCCGCTTGGATCCAGTTCGTGCGGCCGAGGATCACCGGGTCGCGCGCTGAGTGGATCATCACGACATTAGCCGCGCTCGCGTTTGTCGCACTGACGATCTACCTGCTCGCCGGGCACGGCGTCGCCAGCCGCTTCAAGACGTTGAACGAGGGCACCCTGGCCGCCGCGCTGCTCATCCCGTACGTCCAGCTCCGGCGCCCACTGCCCCGGCTGGTCGCCGCCGTCGTGGCGCTCGTGATCGTCGCGGTGACCATCGTGACGAACAAGTCGGCCGAGACCACCGACCTGGCCGAGACGTACGGCATGATCATCCTCGGCGTCGTCGCCTTCGACGTCATCGACCGCGGCATCCTCGACCCGGCCGCGAAGACGTCGCCGGTCTGGCGGTGGGCCTGGTATGCCCTGCTCGTCATCGCGCCGGTGATCTTCTCGCTGGCCGAATACCACTGGG
Source organism: Micromonosporaceae bacterium (assembly GCA_036566005.1). Classification (GTDB taxonomy): domain Bacteria; phylum Actinomycetota; class Actinomycetes; order Mycobacteriales; family Micromonosporaceae; genus DASQPR01. Next base: position 4,152 of record DATCXD010000531.1, read on the forward strand.
GCGCCGGCACCTCCGGAGTGATCGGCACGTCCGTACGCTTCGTCGTGCGCATCACCGAGGCGTTCATCTTCGCGCTGTTTGTCGAGGTCTTCTTCGCCGTCGGGCTCGGCCGGACCGGTACGCCGGCCGGGGGGATCGCCGGCCTTAAGATCCGTGACCTTGCAGCGAGACGTGCCTGATCAAGAACGGATCAGGTACCTACCGCTGCAAGGTCACGGATCTCGACGACCTGGGCGACGGCTCAGATCCGTACCGGCGGGGGATGTTGATCTGAACGTGACGTCGGTGTCCACATGGCGTCCGGCGCCCGTTCGTTCGGCCGACCGGCAGCGGGTCGGGCCCGCGAGTTATCCACAGGCGTCAGTTCCGTGGTTGTCCGTCGTCGCGGCGCTGTAGAAGACTGCCACCGAAGCCGAGCCGGGCAACGCCTGAGAGGTCGTCGCCCATCGCGGCCGGACTGACCAACGTGGACCTTAACCCGCGGAGAGTGACGAGATGCCCGATCACGGCAAGGACCTCGGCGCCGACCTCTACCACTTGTGGCTGGCCGGCAAGGCCGATCTGCCCGCCGTGGCCGGCGCCTACAGCTCGGCGGCCGGGAATGTCGCGGCCACCGATAACGACATTTACTCGGCCATGTGGCGGCCGACGCGGTTCGGCGGCGACTCCTACGGCCCGGTCTTCTACAGCTGGACGGCATTGCGCGACGAGCTCGCCTCGATGCTGAGCGACACCACGCAGAATCTCACTCTTACCGGCGAGGCGCTCTGCCTCGCGGCGACCGAGTATGCCAAGACGGACAGCGCCGCGGCCGCCGAGATGCAGCGCCTGATCGAGCTCGATGGAGCGTCGTCGTGACCTTCGAGAACCTGATGGCCGAGGCGGCCGAGATCCAGAAGAGCGCCATTGGGCACCAGGTATCCAATGCGTTGGCCTCCGCCGGTCGCGGCGCGGCCTATACCGACAAGCAGATCACCGCGAAGGCGCAGAGTGACTTTGCCGATATCCCCGGGCTCTACGAGCCGTTCTCGTTGATGCCCGACCCGGCGTCGTATCAGCCGATGATCCACGACCTGGAGGGCGCGATGCGCGCGCTCTCGTCGGGCCAGGGCAACAGCGATCCGATCGACGGCCCGATCTATCCGGCCAACCCGACGCTGGACAAGCTAACCGGGACCGAGAGCTACATCGAGAACTGGACCGGCCGGGCCGCCGAGGACTTCAAGCGCAACTTCATCGATCCGTTCCCGGCCGTCGTACGCAACCAGTTCCTGCTGTCGGCGGTGCTCAAGGCGGCGCTGGAAGCACACCAGGAGATGTGGAAGCGGGCCCGCACCGACATCGACAACATCGCCACCGCGACCATCTCCGCGCTCGACCACATGGACGATTGCGGTTCGAATGACTGGTCGTTGGCGTTCACTGTCCTCGGCGCTGTGGTGGCGATCGCGGCGGTGCCGGTGACCGATGGCGCTTCGCTGTTCGCGCTGGCCGCGGTCGGCTCGGCGGCATCGGTGGCCAGCGCGGTCGCGCCGAGCGGTGACGACAACAAGCGGCGGTTCAGCGGCGAGAGCGCCGGGGCAGTGATCGCCCAGATGCGCACGGCGATCACAATGCTCGCCCATGACATCGCCTCACAGGAGGCGAAGATCGCGAAGGCGATGAATGACACGTACGGCACGGTCACGGGCGGCCGGACGTCGTTCGTGTCGAACCGACCACTGTTGGCCGACGCCAATGCCGGCAATGTGAAGGGCGATCGGGGACTGGGGTACGCGTCGTGACCATCGCGCACCGGGCGAGCGAAGGGAACCGGCCGTGGGCGTGCTAGCCGATCGGCTGGACAGCATGCAGGTGACCTCCACGTCACCCGACGGCCAGATCGCCGGCGTCCTGCGCAACCGCACGGAGGTCCTGATCGCGTTCCGGCCGGGCAGCTATGGCCGGTATTCGGAGGCGGTGCTCGCCGATCAGCTCGGCGCGCTTGCGCGGCTGCTGTGGGCCGGGCGGACCCGGGAGTATTACGCGGCGCTGAGTGAAGCCTTCGGCGAGACCATTACCGGGGAGTCACCGGCGATCAGTGAACGCGACCGCTATTACCGTGCCGCCCGCGAGGAGCTCGTGGCCGAGGGCCGCTCCAGCGACGGGCTCGTGTACGTCGGCGTGCAGGGCATGCGTACGTGGGCGGTGCGGGTCGCCGAGGGCACCATCCGAGAACTCGACGAGCACGAGTTCGCCACCTGCGTGTACCAGGCATCGCACGCGATGATTGGCGACCAGTTCGCGAAGATCCGGCAACTGAAGAACTACTGCTACGCGGACGAGGTCTAGTCGGGCCATTGCCAGTCGACGCCGGCGCGGGTTCTCACGCTCGGGCGTACCCGGACACAGCGGCCATAAAGCAGCACGCTCGATCGATCACCGCTGCCCGGCTGTACAGGGCGACGGCACCTGCGGCAGGATTTCACGCGTGGACGTTGTGCAGCGGCGGCGCATCCGCGTTCTCCTCGTCGAGGACGACGCCGGTGATGCGTTTCTGGTGCGCGAATTGTTGGCCGAGGTGCAAGCACCGATCGATTTGTCCGTTGTCTCCACCATCACCGAGGCAACTGCCGTAGTTGACGCGGTCGACTGCGTCCTGCTCGACTTGGACCTACCCGATGCGTCCGGGCTGCGCGCACTGCAGTTGCTGTTGGCCACTCGACCGCACGCCGCGGTCTGCGTGCTGACGGGGCTCTCCGAGGAACGCCTCGGCGAGGAAGCTCTTGCCCACGGTGCCCAGGACTACCTGATCAAGAGCCGGGTCGACGGCATCCTGCTCGAACGCGCGATCCGATATGCCGTGGAACGGCGCCGGGCCGAGGACGGAGCGTTGCGGCTGCGGGAGTCGGAACTGCGCCAGGCCGAATCGTCGCGCCTCGAGCGTGGTCTGCTGCCGCATCCGCTCGTCGACGAGGTCGCCATTGAGCTGCGCGGCTTCTACCGGGCCGGACGACAGCTCGGCGTCCTCGGCGGAGACTTCTACGACGCCGTACAGACCGGGCCGAACCGGATCTCCGTACTCGTCGGGGACGTCTGCGGGCACGCCGCGGAGGAGGCCGCGCTCGGCGTGGAGCTACGCGTGGCGTGGCGTGCACTAACGCTGGCCGGCGTCGGCGACGACGACTTGTTGGCGACGCTGGAGCGCATCCTCGTCAGTGAGCGGCGGGCCGACGAGATCTTCGCCACGCTCGCGATGGTGACCGTCGATGTCGAGACTCACCGCGCCGCCGTGCGGACGGCCGGCCATCCGCCGCCGCTGCTCATCGACGCCGGATCGGTCACTCCGTTGCAGCTCGCGCCCTCGGTTGTCCTCGGTCTGCTGCCGGGCCAGAGCAATGACCCCACCGAGGTCGAGTTGCCGGTCGGCTCGTGGGGGATCCTCGCCTACACGGACGGCCTGATCGAAGCCCGTGACAATGGCGACTGGCTCGGTACGGACGGCCTGTGCCGGCTGATCGAGGAGTATCTCGGCGACGGCGGCCG
>DATCXD010000187.1:0-2833 GCA_036566005.1 Micromonosporaceae bacterium
GACCGTACTCGCCGCGTCGTCGTTCCTGGTTGACGGCCTGGCCTGCCACGACCGGACGGTCGCGCTTCCGGCCGGCGCCACGGTCGACGTCCTGCCGCCGTTCGCGGGCGGCTGACCGCCCAGGGGCGCCGAGCTCACCCCAAGATCACACTTCCGATACGGCTCGATGCCGCGCGTCCGCGGATGCAGACGGGATGCCGTCCGCGGACGCGCGCAGATAGCCGTCCCACATCATCCGCGCACCGCGCTTGCCGGCTCTTGGCCACACGTTATCCACATGGATAAGATCTGTCATGCGGATGACAGATGATCGATCCGGCTGGCCGCGCGGCGCCGCATCGGCCGGCCGCCGCGAGCAGATCGTGACCGCGACGATCCAGATGCTCGCCGCCCACGGATACGTCGGCGCTTCCTTCGACAGCGTGGTCGCGCACGCCGGGCTCAGCAGCAAGCGGCTGATCACGTACCACTTCCAGACCAAGGAACGGCTCTACGAGGACGTCATCGCCCAGGTTGCCCGGACAGCGGCCGATTTCATGACGCCTCTCATCGGCCAGCACGCGTCGAGGCGGGACCGGCTTCGCGCCTACATCACCGCCAACATCCAGTTCATCTCCGAGTTCCCCGAGCACGTACGGGCGTCGCAGGAGATCGTGGCGCACCTGCCTCGGGTCCCAGCCGCCCGCGCGATGACCGACGACGCCCTCGATCGACTCGTGGCCGCGTTCGTCGACGGTCAGCGTGCCGGCGAGTTCCGCTCCTTCGACCCGTTGGTCATGGCCGTGAGCTTGCGCGCGTCGATCGACGCCGCCGCAGGTCGTCTCCAGCACGGCGCTGATCCGGCGCCGTACGCCCAGGAACTCGCCACCGCCTTCGACCTCGCGACCAGCGCACCGGTCGCCGACCCGACATCCTCGCCAACCGACATGGCCTGAGGTGACGGTCCGCACCACGCGCCGGAACGTGCGCGTGGTGCAGTGCGTCGGTGTGGTGCGGCATGCCAGGATGCGACGTGCCCTCAACCGCCGACGGCCATCGGTCCTGGATCGCCGATCTGCACATCCACTCGAAGTATTCGCGGGCGTGCAGCCGCGACCTCACCGTGGCGACGCTCGCCGCCGGCGCGATGACGAAGGGCATCGCTCTGCTCGGCACCGGCGACTTCACGCATCCGGCCTGGTTCGAGCATCTGCGGACCGACCTCGTGCCGGCCGAGGCGGGACTCTACCGACCCGGCCCCCAACTCGAGGCACGTATCCGGCAGTCGGTGCCGCCGAGCGTGGCCGCCCGCGAGGTACGGTTCATGTTCTCGGTCGAGATCTCGACGATCTACAAGCGCGACGACCGGACGCGGAAGGTTCACCACCTCGTCTACCTACCCGACGTTCCGGCGGTCGAACGCTTCAACACCAGGCTCGGACGGATCGGCAATCTGGGGTCCGATGGCCGCCCGATCCTCGGGCTCGACTCGCGTGACCTGCTGGAGATTGTGCTCGAGTCGAGCGCCGACGGCCACCTGGTGCCGGCGCATATCTGGACGCCGTGGTTCTCGGCGATGGGCTCCAAATCCGGATTTGACCGGATCGCCGACTGCTACGCCGATCTGGCCGACCACATCTTCGCGGTCGAGACCGGCCTGTCGAGCGACCCGGCGATGAACTGGCGGGTATCAAGCCTCGATCAATACCGGCTGGTGTCCAATTCGGACGCCCACTCGCTGCCCACGCTCGGCCGGGAGGCGACGATCCTCGCCACCGGACTCGACTACTTCGCCGTACGCGATGCCCTGCGCACCGGCGACGGGCTGACCGGGACGCTGGAGTTCTTTCCGGAGGAGGGCAAATACCACGCGGACGGTCACCGGACCTGCGGAGTGAGCTGGACTCCGGCGGAGACGGCGGAGCAGAACGGGCTGTGCATCAAGTGCGGCAAGCCGGTGACGGTCGGCGTGCTCAGCCGGGTCGAGGATCTCGCCGACGAGCCGGCCGGCCGACGGCCGGTGTCGTCCGCCGGCATGAACGTCGAACACCTCGTCCAACTGGCTGAGATCCTGGGCGAGATTCACGGTGTCGGCGCGCGCAGCCGGTCGGTCGGTCGGCGGCTCGACGCGCTCATCACCGCTCTCGGCCCGGAGCTGTACGTGCTCCGCGAGGCACCGCTGGACGACGTCACGCGAGTCGGCGGCGAGCTGCTCGGTGAAGCGATCCGGCGGCTGCGGGCCGGTGACGTACGCCGGACACCGGGCTTCGACGGCGAGTACGGCGTCATCCGGCTGTTCGACCTGCCGGTGGCGAGCCGACCGGATCGCAGACCGGCACGGCGTTCGGCACCGCGCGCCGGCGACTCCGTACCCGTGGAAGACCGGCCGCGCACGCCGAAGCAACGGTCGGCCCGGCGATCGACGGAGCCACCGCTCGCGGTGCCGGCCTCCCCGCACGAGCCGTTCGAACCGATGCTCGCCGGGATGGAGGAGGTTGGCACGGGGCTGCTCGACCGCCTCGACGCGATGCAGCGCGTGGCTGCGTCCGCGCCCGGCGGGCCGATGCTGATCGTGGCCGGCCCGGGCACCGGCAAGACCCGCACGCTCACTCATCGCATCGCCTATCTCTGCGCGGAGCTGGGCGTCCGTCCCGACCAATGCCTGGCGATCACGTTCACCCGACGTGCCGCCGAGGAGGTCGGCGACCGGCTGCGCGCGCTGCTCGGACCGGTTGCCAGCGACGTCACGGTCGCGACGTTCCACGCGCTGGCGCTCGCGGTCCTGCGCGAGCACGCGACTCGGGCCGGTCTCGGCCACGGCTTCCGGGTCGCCGACGACGCGGACCGGGCGGCC
>DATCXD010000535.1:0-7102 GCA_036566005.1 Micromonosporaceae bacterium
GGCGCAGGCCGGGGTCGCCGCCGACGAGCCGACGCCCACAGCATGACCGCCGGATCCATCCTCACGTACCGTCCGGCGCCGGGCGAGTTCGTGTGGACGTTCGGGGGCGTTCCACCGGTGGCCCGGGTGACACCGGGCACCGTCCTGGAAGTGTTCACCGAGGACTGTTTCGGCGGGCGGGTTCGGGGCGTCGACGACCTGGTCTCGCGGGTCGTCGAGTTTCCGTACGTCAACCCGCAGACCGGCCCGTTCTACATCGAGGGCGCCGAACCGGGGGACACCCTCGCGGTGCACTTCGTGTCGATCGAGCCGGCGCGCGACTGGGCGGCGTGCACGACCGTACCGCTGTTTGGCGCGTTGACATCGACGCACGCCACCGCGTCCCTGCAGGAGCCGCTGCCCGAAGTGGTGTGGATCTGGCAGCTCGACCGGGCCAATCGCTTGTGCCGCTTCGAGTCGCGGTTCGGCGATCACACCGTCGATCTGCCGATGGACCCGATGCACGGGACGGTCGGTGTCGCGCCGGCCAATCTCGAAGCGCGTTCCTCGCTGGTGCCCGACGCGCATGGTGGCAACATGGACACGCCGGAAATGCGGGCTGGCGTGACGTGTTACCTCGGTGTCAACGTCGACGGCGCGCTGTTCTCGCTCGGCGACGGGCACGCGCGCCAGGGCGAGGGCGAAACGTGTGGCGTCGCGGTGGAATGCGCGATGGACACGGTCGTCATCGTCGATGTCATCAAGGGCCAGCCGTGCCCATGGCCACGAATCGAATCGGACGCCTACATCATGTCGACCGGGTCCGCGCGTCCGCTGGAGGACGCGTTCCGGATCGCCCAGCTCGATCTGGTGCAGTGGCTGTCGGCCGACTTCGGTCTGGCCGCGTTGGACGCCTATCAGCTCGTGTCGCAGGCGGTCGAGTCGCCGCTGGCGAACGTGGTCGATCCGAATTACACGTCGATCGCGAAGATCCGCAAACAGTGGTTGCCGCGGCAGGCGACGATGGGCGGCGCGCACGCACGCCTCCGCGAACAGGCAGCGGCCTACCTGGCCGACCGCTGACCGAGGGCGCCATCGCCGTGACGTTGCGACGGCTGAGAGCCGTCAAGATCCGTGACTTTGCAGCGGTAAGTGCCTGATCCGTTCAAGATTAGGCACTTCTCGCTGCACGGCTACGGATCTTGCAGCCGCAGCATCGGCTGCGCGTCGTGCGGTGTGGCCTAGCGTGGGAAGAAGCAGATCCCCGGGTGGAACACGCCGGCACAGTAGTTCGAGTTGGACTGATTGTCGTCGGCCACCCAGAGGCCGGCCGGGGTGAGCACCAGATCATTCACCGCGTGGCCACGGCTGCGTGTCGGGTTCCACGCCGTGACCGCCCCGTTGCTGGCGGACAGGCTGCCTATGCCGGGCCGGCTCACCGCTCCCGGCCCGGCTTCGTCGCAGCCCTTCGGGTTGCTGAGCCAACGCTGGTGGCCACCGACGTACACGTTGGTGTCGTCGGCCACGACCGAGTAGAGCGAGTCGCAACCGGTCAGGTTGATCCAGCGCGCGGTCTGGTTGCCGCTCGGCGCCGCGGAGAATTTCGCGGCCGCGTCGCACAATGGCGACGCCCCCTTGTATCCCGTGGTCGCGATGTAGATGAACTGGTCATCCGGTGACCATGCGATTCCCTTGGCGTACAACGGTTCGGACGATGTGCACGCGAGCGTGAGCGCCGGCGCGTACCAGGCGTCCAGCGTGGCCGAGGAGGAGCCGAGGTCGACGACGAACAGCTGACGTCGGGTCTGGCCGGCGACCGTGAGGAAACTCCCGTTGACGAGCAGCTTCGTATGGGCGTTGTTGAGCCGGAAGCTCCAGATCTTCCGCGCGCTGTTCGGCAGGTTGCCGACGACGGCGATCGACGAGTAGTTGTCGATCGTTCCATGGGCCAGTGTCACCGTCGCCATCGCGGCCCGCGATGTGCCGGCGATGCTGGCGAACTGGCCACCGACGAACAGCCGGCCGGCCGCCTGCTGCAGGGCGAGGACGGTGCCGTTCGGGGCCGGCTTGAACGTCGTGTCGACGGCGCCCGTGGTTGCGTTCACCTTGGCGAGGTTCTTGACCGCGACGCCTTTTATCATCGAGAACGAACCACCGAGGTAGGCGGTCGAGCAGTCGGCCGACAGAGAGATGGCGTTCACGGCGCCGTTCGCGTTCGGGTTCCACGAAGTGATCTTGCCCGTAGTCGCGCTGAACGAGAACACGTTGTGGCGCGTCACGGTGGCCTGCGTCTTCGCGCCCACCTGGGCGAAGGAGCCGACGGCGTACATGGTGCTGTTGCACTGTACGAGTTGGTTGACCGTCACATCCGTACCGACGAGGTACGGCGTCCAGGCGGCCGCCGTCTGCGACACCGATGGTGTGCTCGCGGAGGCGACGGCGGAAGCGGTTACCGCGATCGCAACCGCGGTCCCGGCGATCATTGCTCCGCGGACGATGGTTCTCATGGCCGGAATCTCCATACTGTGCGATGTGCGGCGCAACGCCGACGTGAGGGCACTGCCGATGTACGGCTGCAATGTATCGGCGTCCTACCTCGTGAGACATCCGACAGGCCGGCAGGAACGGAATAAATTGTCCGCGGCCGGTGATCGACATCTATACGCATGGCGCCGGCTCAGATCGACAGGCGGCGGCCGACGTGGGATCCCTCAGCGTTCGATGCGTTGGCCAGCGGCGGGAGCCTGACCGTTCGTACCGCGAAGTCCGGCGCACGCGCCCAATTTGTGTCAGGGGAGTGGCCGGTGGGATGGCTGTGGCTGGGCTCCCGCCCGACGGTTGCGCTGACCCAAGCCCTGATGCACGGTTAGCGGTGACACAGATGCACTCGGTGATGGCGTCAAGGTTCTGGCGGCTCGGATCGGCTGCGCGTACGGGCAGGGATTCCTTTTCAGCCCGGCCCTACCGGCGAGCGATGCCCAGCGCTGGCTCGCGCGCCGGGCCCGTCGTCCGGCCGCCCATCTGGCCGCCGGCCCGCAGGTAAGCCGGCGGATCGTCGGGCCCGGGATTCGGTAAACCATGACACGGTTGGATCATCATGCTCATCGCCGTGCGGCGCGCTAGCGGCGACGGCGCCGCTGGTGGCACGGGACGGATGGAGTGACCGGATGGTGCGGATCGTGATATTGGGGGCCGGCTTCGGCGGACTGGAACTGGCCAGCCGCCTCTCGGCTGAGTTGGGCGGCGACGCCGACATCGCGCTCATCGACCAGAGTGACAGCTTTGTCTTCGGGTTCGCGAAGCTCGACGTAATGTTCGGCCGCCAGCCGGCGTCGGCGGTCCGGCACTACTACCGCGACCTCGCCCGGCCCGGTGTGCGCTTCGTACCCTCGACCGTCCGTTCGATCGACCCGGTCGAGAAACGTGTCGTGACCGACGCCGGCACGTTCGACGCGGACTTCCTGGTCGTCGCGCTCGGCGCCGACCTCCATCCGGACGCCACGCCGGGCCTGGTCCAATGCGGTCACGAGTTCTACACGGTGCCGGGCGCCTTCGCGTTGCGAGACGTGCTCGATCGATTCGAGGGCGGTCGGGTCATCGTCGCCGTCACGTCGACGCCGTTCAAATGCCCACCGGCGCCCAGTGAGACGGCGCTGCTCATGCATGACCACCTGTCGGCCCGGGGCCTGCGGGACCGGTCGGACATCGCGCTCGTGATGCCGTTGGGCTCGCCGATTCCGCCGTCGCCGGCCGCGTCCGAGGCGCTGTTACAGCGCTTTGCCGAGGTCGGTGTCGCGTGGCATCCGCAGAGACTCGTACGAGCACTCGACCCGGTCCGACGAGTCGCGCTGTTCGCCGACGGCGACGAAATGCCCTTCGACCTGTTCCTCGGTGTGCCGGTACACCGGGCGCCGGCCGTGGTCGAGGAGTCGGGCCTCGCGGTGGACGGGTGGGTCCCGGTCGACCCGCTAACGCTCGAGACGGGCTTTCCCGGCGTGTTCGCCGTCGGCGACGTGACCAGCGTCGGCACTCCGAAGGCGGGCGTTTTCGCCGAAGGTCAGGCCGCCGTCGTCGCCGACCGCATCCTCGCCAGCCTCCGCGCCGACGGGGTGTCGGCGCAGTACGGCGGCAACGGCATGTGCTATGTCGAGTTCGGGACGGGTCGGGTCGCGCGCGTGGACGTCACGTTCATCAGCGGACAATCACCCTCGGGGTGGTTCGACGAGCCGTCGCCGGCGCTCGCCGCCGACAAGGCGGACTTCGGCGCCAGCCGGATCCGCCGTTGGTTCGGCTCCGGCGACGTGCTCCGGGTGACGTAGCGTCCGGGTGACGTCGGCTCCGGGCGACGTTGGGCCCGAGTGGCGTCCTGTTCGAGTGACGTGGGTCTGGGTGACGTCGATTCAGCGGTGCGGGGCGAGTGACCGGAATTCCAGTTCTGAGTCGGTGGTCGGATCGCCGAACAGGACCGAGTCCTTGACGTAGTGCTGGCGTAGGCGCCACGGGGCCCGGTCCCCTTGCAGCGGCAGCGAGTCGCGGGACCGCTCGAAATACCCGGAGGTCATGTCGATGAACGGTGAGGTGTCCATCGGGTCGGCGGGAAGTCGTGGCGTGACCACGACCTCGTTGTTCAGACGCATGGCCGATAGGAGCCGGGTAACGTACGCGGCCACGAGATCGACCTTCAGCGTCCACGACGCATTGGTGTAGCCGAGCGCGAACGCGAGGTTGGGCACACCATCGAGCATCATGCCCTTGTAGACAACGCGCTCCGAGATCCGCATCGTCTCCCCGTCGACGCGGAGATCGATGCCGCCCAGCGGATGGAGGTTCAGCCCCGTCGCGGTGACGATGATGTCGGCGTCGAGGGTCGCGCCGGAGCGCAGGCGGAGGCCGCTCGCGGTGAAGGCCTCGATGTGATCGGTCATCACGTCGGCCCGACCGGACCTGATCGCCGCGAACAGGTCGCCGTCCGGCACCAGACACAAGCGTTGGTCCCACGGCTCATACGTGGGCTTGAAATGTATGTCGACGTCGTAGCCCGCCGGCAGGCGTTTGATGGCCGCCTTGCGTAGCATCGCCCGCATCCGTCGCGGATACTTGCGGGCCATCGTGTAGACGGCGGTGGCGATCCGGATGTTCTTCCACCGCACCGCGGCGGCCGCGCGCCGCTCGGGCAGGATCCTGCGGAGCATGGCGGCGATCGGATCGCGAGCGGGCAGCGACATGACGAACGACGGCGACCGCTGCAGCATGGTCACGTGGGCGGCGGTGGCGGCCAGCGCCGGAACGAGCGTGACGGCCGTCGCGCCGCTGCCGATGACGACAACCCGCTTGCCGGTCACATCGAGACCGTCCGGCCAGTGCTGCGGATGCACCACCACGCCGGTGAAATCGTCCCGACCGGGCCACGTCGGTGTGAAGCCCTCGTCATAGCGGTAGTAGCCGGAGCAGAGGTAGAGGAAGCCGCACGTACGGGTGCTGCGGGCACCGGATCCGGTGTTCTCCACCGTGACGGTCCATCGTGCGTCGCCCGTCGACCACTCGGCCCCTACGACCTTGGTGTGGTACGTGATCTGTTTGTCCACGCCGTATTCGGCCGCCGTGTCCCGCACGTACCGCAGGATTTCCCCGCCGCCGGCGATGGCGTTGGCCTTGGTCCATGGCCGGAACGCGTAGCCGAGGGTGAACATGTCGGAATCGGATCGCACGCCGGGAAAGCGGAACAGATCCCAGGTGCCGCCGCTGGAACCGCGGGCTTCGACGATCGCGTAGGACAGGGTCGGCGCGCCGGTCTGGAGATGACACGCGGCGCCGATCCCGGACAGGCCGGCCCCGACGATCAGGACGTCAACGTGGTCGGTGGCGGGTGCAACGCCCGCGGCTTCCGCGGAGCCGGTGGTGGTCGGAGTCACGGCCCTCCCATCGACGGCGATGTGGTCAACCTACGCGACAGGATCGTACCCAGACAGGGGGCCACTTGCGCATGGATAAATTACGATCATGGTACCGCGCGCAGTACCATATGACAGGTGCCGTCCGTCGACACGCTCGTCGAGGCGATGCGAAGGAAGCAGCAGAACGTCGCCTATAACGACCTCTACGCGGTGTGTGAGCACTACTTCGGGGAGCCACGACAAACGGGTACCTCCCATGCGGTGTTCAAGACGCCATGGCAGGGGGATCCGCGCGTCAATATCCAGAACGACAACGGCAAGGAAAGGCATACCAGGTGCGGCAAGTGCTCAAGGCAGTCGACAAGAAGGAGGGCCATGTGATGGAGACCGTCGCCCGTCCCGACGTAACCCGCTACACCTACCGTGTTACGTGGTCGGCTGAAGATGGCGAATTCGTCGCCACCTGCGCCGAGTTCCCTTCCCTATCGTGGCTGGCCTCCGCCCAGATCGCGGCCCTACAGGGGTTGGAGGATTTACTGCATGAGGTGATTGCGGACATGGAGGAGCAAGGCGAGCAGGTGCCACAGCCGTTTGCGGAGCGTAGCTACTCCGGCAAGTTCAACCTCCGCGTCGGCGAGAGCCTGCACCGCGAACTGGCTACGCACGCTGCCCAGGATGGCATAAGCCTCAACCAATACGTCCTACGGAAGCTCGCCGCCGACAGATGAACGTGCAGAACCTGGTTGATCTTTATGCGGGTGACCACGCTTATTCCTACGGCGTGGCCGGCTGCTGCGTTCGAACCGGCTCGCTAGGGTCGCCGTGTGGGCACGCACGATTCCGACGAGCAGACTGACACGATCGACGCCGGCTGGCTGCGCCGTCTCGGCGGCGACGGCTTGGCCGCCCTGTTGCAGCGCCGTCCCGAGGCGCTCGCGCCGCCGGCACCGTCCTCGCTGGCCGAGTTGGCCGAGCGACTGGATACGCACGGATCGGTCCTGGCCGCGCTACGAAGGTTGGACCGCCCGACCCTGCAGGTCGCCGAGGCGATCGCCGCGCTGGGTGGGCGGACCGACCGCGCCGCGTTGGACCGGCTGTTCAACACGACCAACCGTCAGGCCGTCTCGTGCGCGCTGGACGCACTGCGAGCAAGCGCACTGCTGGTCGGCGTCGATACCCTTTGCTTAATACCGGCGGCCCGGGCCGCCTGGCCCCGCCCGCTGGGTCTG
>DATCXD010000538.1:0-3431 GCA_036566005.1 Micromonosporaceae bacterium
CGGCCGCCGGCCGCCTCGACATCTCCGTCAACGTGATCGGCGTCGGCGACGTGCAGCGGCCGCTGATGGACCTGTCGGTGTCCGACTTCATGCAGCCGATCGACATCGCGACTCGGACCCAATTCGTAACCACGAAGGCCGCCGCGCGCCACATGATCGCGCAGCGTGGTGGTGTAGTCCTCGCCTTCGGTGGCGGCGGCACGCAGACGATCGCCGGTCTCGGCGGCTTCAAGGTGGCGCTTGACGCGGTCGAGAGCCTGCGCCGGCAATGGTCGGTCGAACTCGGTGCGTACGGAATCCGCGTGGTCACGGTGAAGACCGGCGGCATCCCCGAGACGCTTCCGGCGGGCATGGCCGGACGCGACGAGATCATCGACAGCATCGAACAGGCCACCCTGCTCGGCCGGGCCGCCACGCTCGCCGACGTCGGCAACGTGGCCGCCTTCGTCGCGTCCGACGCGGCTCGCACGATGACCGCGACCGACATCAACATCTCGTGCGGCTCGCTCATGGACTAAGCCACGATCCACCGACGGGCCAAATGGGTGCCGTCCGACGGCACAGACGTGGCGTTGGAATCAGCGGGGTCGCGAGCGCCGGAGCAAGCCGGGCCGCGCGGTGGGCGAGCCAGCCGTCGCTGGAACGTGATGTCCGGATACCGCCAGCATTCGCGCCGTTTGCTGGGCAGGTTTGAGCGATGTCTGAACCTCCCGCCCGTCACCGGGGCTTGCTACTCGCCGTCCTGCTCGCCGGCATGGTCATGAACAACATCGATGTCGCGATCGTCAACGTGTCCGGCCCGTCGATTGGGGCCGGCCTTTCGGCCAGCGGCGCCGAACTACAGCTCATCGTGTCCGGATACGTGCTCGCGTACGCCATGCTGCTTATCACCGGAGCGCGACTGGGCGACCTGCGCGGCTACCGGCGGACCTTCTTGACCGGGCTTGCGATCTTCACGCTGGCGTCGTTGGCGTGTGGACTTGCGCCGGCGGCCGTCCCCCTGATCGCCGCCCGCGTCGTCCAAGGCGTCGGTGCTGCACTGATGGTGCCGCAGGTGCTGACCGGCATCCAGCGCACCTTCCCGGACGGCCGGGCCCGGCTCCGAGCGTTCGGCTGGTACGCGGCGGCGCTGTCCTGTGGCGCGGTCGCGGGTCAAGTGCTCGGCGGTGTGCTGGTCTGGGCCAACCTGTTCCACGCCACCTGGCGACCCGTCTTTCTCATCAACGTACCGATCGGGATCGTGCTGCTGGTCGCTGCCTGGCGACTGCTGCCGCCGGACGGAGAACACCGGCGCGATCGGCTGGACTTCGCGGGCGTGGCAACGCTGTCAGCGACAGCCATGCTCACCGTGCTGCCGCTGATACTGGGTCCCGACCTGCACTGGCCGCTGTGGGCATGGATCTGCCTGGCGGCGAGCGGTCTCGCCTTGGCCGCATTCATCGCCACCCAACGGTCCGCGGCCGCACATGGCCGCCATCCGCTGATCAACATGTCTATCCTGACCAAGCCGGTCTGGCGAGCGCTGCTGTCGAACGCGGCCGCAAGCAGCACGTACTTTTCCATGCTGTTCGTGCTTGCGTTGTATCTACAGCGCGGGCTGGGGCATAGTGCGTTGTTCTCCGGGCTTGCCCTGGTCTCGTGGGTGGCCGCGTTCGGGGCAGCCGGGCCCGTGCTTCGCCGCTTCCCGTCGGGACTCGTGCCATTCCTCGTTCCTGCCGGGCATGTCTTGCTTGCCAGTGCGTACGCATTGCTGTCGATAGCGGGACGGCCATCCGGCCTCGCACTGGTCGCCATGCTCGGGCTCGGCGGCCTGGGGCTAGGCTGCGGCTTCAGCGCGACGCTGGCGCACCTCAGCGCGGCCGTGCCGCCCCGGTTCGCCGCCGACCTCAGCGGCCTGGTGACCACGACTGCGCAGGTGTCCGCGGTGGCCGGCGTGGCAACGTTCGGCACCGCGTATCTCGCAGTCGTCGGAGGTCGCGCCGGCGCGTCCGCGGCCACTCACGCCTTCACCGTCACCAACGCTGCGCTCGCGGCCACGGCCCTGGTCGCGTCGGGACTGGGATACCTCGCCGTCCGCTCCACAGTCGCGAAGCCGTCGCCCGTCGACCGAGAGCAAGTCGCGATCGCGGCGCGGCGGTGAGCGACCATTCACCCTGGGCGGACTCAATGCCAGAACATATTAGAACGGGCGTACGAATCTGGTGGTACGCTCACATGATGGCCGCCGATTTCCAGGGATCTCTCCTCGAATTCGTCGACGCCGACCATGCGGACGCAGCCACGGACATCGAGCCGCAGCCGTTCGGCGACGGACCGGATCGCACGCTTCTCGACCACGGCGCGTGGATCGACGTGTTCCGCGGCTGGATGCGTGGCGCGGATGCGCTGTTCGAGCATTTGGCCGACGTCGTGCCGTGGCAGGCCGAGCGCCGGCAGATGTATGAGCGCGTCGTCGACGTACCGAGGTTGCTGTGTTTCTACGACGACGGTGACGAGCTGCCGCACCCCGCGCTGGTGACGGCGCGGGCCGCGCTCGACCGGCGCTACCGGTCTGAGCTGGGCGAGGCGTTTCGCACCGCCGGCCTGTGTTACTACCGGGACGGCCGCGACAGCGTCGCGTGGCATGGCGACCGGATCGGCCGGGGGCGGCGGGAGGACACGATGGTCGCGATCGTGTCGGTGGGCGCGCCCCGTGCGCTGCTGCTGCGGCCGCGGTTCGGCTCGGGCGAGACCCGGCGGTACGAGCTGGGCCACGGCGACCTGATCGTGATGGGTGGCAGTTGCCAGCGCACCTGGGACCACGCGGTGCCCAAGACTGCCCGGCCGGCCGGGCCACGCATCAGCATCCAATTCCGCCCCAACGGCGTGCGGTGAGGTCCTCGCCCGCCGGGTGAAGGCCGCGGCCTGCCGCCGGTCGGCACCGGTCGGTGATTGACTGTCACGAGATCGATGATGTGCCGCGAGGTCGGTGAAGGAGCTAGGCGTGACGGTCGGGCGGATCGGCTTGGTAGTGCACGGCGGGCGGCAGGCTGCACTGGACGCCGCGGCCCGCGTGCGGAGCTGGGCGAATGATCGCGGCATCCCGACGGCGGACATCGACGTCTGGGACGACGACAGCGGTCGGCTCAGTGCGCGGGCCGAGGCGGAGAAGGCCGGTCACCCGGACCTCATCGTCACCGTGGGCGGCGACGGCACGTTCTTGCGCGGCGCGCGCGTGGCGGCGCCGATCGGTGCGCTCGTGCTCGGCATCAACGTCGGCCGGGTCGGGTTCCTCACCGAGGTCGCCGTGGACGATCTCGACGTGGCGTTGGAAGCGGTCGGCAATCACGCGATCCACATCGACGCACGGATGATGTTGACGATGCGTGCGTCCCGACCGCTGGAGATTCCCGAGGGCATGGCCGCGCTGCTGCATTACGGGCGCGGGCCGG
>DATCXD010000566.1:0-5348 GCA_036566005.1 Micromonosporaceae bacterium
CCGGCCAGGTCAGGCCGTCGGGCCGCACTGGGCCGTCGAGCCGGGCCAGCACGGCGTCGATCTCCTCGTCCGACGTGGCGGTCACCGGGTCAACGGTCGCGCCGCCGGCCGTGAGCGCGTCCCGGCACGCCAGCACGGGCACGCGTACGGGTGCCGCAGCACCGGAGTGCGCACAAGCTGGGTCGGCCGACCCGAGGCTAAGGATGATCACCTCGCGATCACGGCCGCCACCTGCGCCCACGATGCGGGCCTCCTCACACGTCTCGGTCCATCTGATTGTTAGCCTGACGTACCGGGGGATGCCCGGCGCTGCCTGCCGCGTGCACGCCCCGCGGAGAGGCGGAGAAAATGCCAGCGATCGTCGTCATCGGCGCGCAATGGGGCGACGAAGGTAAAGGCAAGGTTACCGACCTGCTCGGCAGCCGCGTCAGCCACGTCGTCCGCTACCAGGGTGGCAACAACGCCGGTCATACGGTGATCACCCCGGATGGCACGAAATACGCGCTGCACCTGCTGCCCTCGGGTGTGCTCACGCCGGGCTGCGTGCCGGTCATCGCGAACGGTGTCGTGGTTGACCCGAAGGTGCTGCTCACCGAGATCGACGGGCTGGTTGAGGCCGGCGTGTCCTGCGACAACCTGTTGATATCCACGGACGCGCACCTGATCATGCCGCATCACCGTGCCCTCGACCGTGTCGTCGAGCGCTACCTCGGCTCGGCGCGCATCGGCACGACCGGCCGTGGCATCGGGCCGGCGTACGGCGACAAGGTCGGTCGCGTCGGCATCCGGGTCCAGGACCTCCTCGACCCCGGGATCTTGCGCCAGAAGCTCGAACTCGTGCTGCGCGAGAAGAACCAGATCCTGGTGAAGGTCTACAACCGCAAGGCGATCGACATCAACGCGGTGACGACCGAATACCTCGGGTACGCCCAGCGGCTGAAGCCGTACATCGCCGACACCCGGCTCGCCCTGGCTCGCGCCTTGGAAGAGGGTAAGACGATCCTGTTGGAAGGTGCGCAGGCCACGCTGCTCGACGTCGATCACGGCACGTATCCGTTCGTCACGTCATCCAACCCGACATCGGGGGGCGCCTGCGTCGGCTCGGGCATACCGCCGACGAAGATCACGCAGGTCATCGGCATCATCAAGGCGTACACGACGCGGGTCGGTGCCGGGCCGTTCCCGACCGAGCTTTTCGACGACAATGGCGCGCACCTGCTGAAGGTCGGTCAGGAGTACGGCACAACCACCGGCCGCGAACGTCGCTGCGGCTGGTTCGACGCGCTCGTCGCCCGGTATTCGGTGCGCGTCAACGGCATCACCGATCTCGTGGTGACGAAGCTCGACGTCTTGAGCGGCCTTGCGAAGGTGCCGATCTGCGTCGGGTACGACGTCGACGGCGTGCGCTACGACGAGCTGCCGATGACGCAGACCGCGTTCCACCACGCGACGCCCATCTTCGAGGAGATGGACGGCTGGTGGGAGGACATCTCCAAGGCGCGCGACCCGGAGGATCTGCCCGACAACGCCCGACGCTATGTCGACCGGATCGAGGAGCTGTCGGGAGCCCAGGTCAGCGTCGTCGGCGTCGGTCCCGGTCGGGACGAGAACGTCATCCGGCGCGAGCTCGTCTAGCCCGCCGCGCCGCCCGTCGCACTGCGTGCACGTCCCCGCGCCGTCCGTCACCCGCGCTGCCCCGTCGCAACTGCGTGCACGTCCGCGCCGCCCGTCAACCGTCCGGTCCGGTCGCAACTGTACGGAAGTTGGTAACGCGCGGTCCGATTCAGGCGGCAACTTCCGTACAATTGGACGTCGATCTTGAACGGGCCGGGCCGCAACATACGAACGGACCGCCCGTGGCGAGATGCCACGGACGGCCCGTGCGGTAGTAAGCCGAGCAAGCGTTACGGCAGGACCTTCTCCAGCCGGAGCAGGCCCGGACCGTTCGGCGTGCCGAGGCCGGTCGTGTCGTCGTACCCGGGCGTCGCCGTCAGCGATGTGTCCATGCCCATGGTGAGCAGGGATCGGCCGGAGACCGTCATCATCGCCAGCGTGCTGCTGGGCGCGGTGACATCACGGAACGCGCGTCCGGCGGCCCCATTCGAGTACAGCAACGGGTTCGCGAAGCCGATCGGGAACGACCGGTCCTGGCTCGCGTCCGCCTGGATGCCCGCGAAGATCGGGCAGGACAGGCTCGTGCCACCGATCTGCACGGGCGTACCGTTGAAGATGATCAAGAAACCGGTCTCCGGGTCGCCGAGCGCGCCGACGTCCGGCACGACGCGCATCGCGTCGCCACCGTTCAGGCGTGCGAGGTCGTCCGGCACCACGCCCGCCTGGTAGGAGGGCTCGGCGAACAGCGCACTCACACCGCCGCCGCCGCCGAAGATGAAGTCGCCAGGCGGTGGCGGGCTGTATGACGACGGCGACGTCGTCGTGTTCACCGACGACAGGGTGTCGCCCCACGACGTCTCGAACAGGTACTGGTTCGAGGACGTGACCGCGAGGTCGGTGCCACCGACGGCGGTGACCAGCGGGTCCGATGCCGGGAAGTCCGGCTCCGGGTGCGGTGCACCGTTCGGTACGTTGTCGCCGGAGTCGCCGGAGGAGAAGTAGAACCCGATCCCCTCAGCCGCGGCCTGGGTAAACATCGAGTGCTCGACCGTCACCTCGTTGTTCAGCCCGTCCTCGCCGGCGAACCCGTACGAGTTGCTCACGATGTCGGCGACGTGGTTCTGGATCACGAAGTTGATCGCGTCATCGATGCCCTTGTCGCAGTTCTTGGCGCCGATGTAGTGGATGTTCGCGCCGGGTGCCATGCCGTGCACGGCCTCGACGTCCAGCGTCTCCTCCTCGTTCCACCCCGCCTCGCCGCCGCACCTGTTCGCCATGCTGAACGGCGTGAACGTCGTCTGGGTGTACTGGCCGGGCGCCAACGCCGGCTCGCCGGTCATCGCGCTCAGCGCGTTCGCGTCGGCGACGATCGTCGGCGAGGCGTACGCGTCGATGATCGCCACCGTCACGCCGTGGCCGTCGTTGCCGTGGCTGACGGCGGAGTCGACGTTGTACGCCGTGCGGATTTGGCTTGCCGAGTAACCACAGTTCGGGGTCGGGAATGACGTGCGGCCATACGCCTCTGGACCGATTTGCTCGTGCTGGTCCCAGAACACCGAGCATTGCGCAGGCGGCGGCAACGCGTCGGAGGGTCCGGTCGACGAGTCGACCGACCCGCCCGCGGCGCTGACGACGTGGTCCGGTGAGCGCAGAGCTCCATCGTTGGTGACTCCGATGACGCCGGTGACCAGGCCGGCCATCGACGACGGCACGGACAGCGACGTGCTCGGGGCGTGCATGACGTGCCCCTTGTAGCGGTAGTTGTGCAGAGTCGTCGAGAAGGCTGACTCGATCTGGTGGACCGTCCCGGTCGCCTCGACCCATCGGTTGCCCTGTGCCGTGCTGGTCACGCTGATGCCGGCGCCGCGGAGGAAGTCGGCGACCTTGGTGACCTGGGCGTTGGTCGGGGCGAACCGCGCGTTGAACTGCGCCGCGGTGAGGTAGTGGCCGTAGGACGCGCTCTTCGGGTTCGAGACATCGGCCGCCAGCTTGTCGGCCGTTGCCGCGTCGCGCAGCGGCAACACGACGTTGAACGAGATCTTGGTGGACGCGGACGGCGAGCCGACCATCCGACCGGACGTTGCCCAGGAGGGCGTACTTCCGGCAAGTATCGCGCGGCTGCTCGTCGCCGCGAACGCACTGCTGGTCGCGAACGGCACGGTCAGTACCGCGGCGCCGGCCAGCACCAGAGCACGTCGGGCGATGGTCCGGCGCGCAAGGTGTGATCGCATGGAGCTCCTTCCTTGCACATACAGGGCACATACGGGGCATTTACGGAGCCACTTGGAGCACCTTGGGGGTGCGGTGCGTGACGCCGACCGCGAGCTAACGGCGCCACCCGTCGGAACGCGGATCTGTGCAACACATGCCACCCGTACGGGGGAGGTACGGGAACCACAAGTCTCATGTGACCCGGGCTTGTGGCCATCAGATCGACCGTGATCGAGGCCTGTCAAGCACCGGCATCCGATGCAAGGGTGTCAGCCGCCCGATGCCGTCGCATCGGTCCGAAATGTGTGCACCGCCGCCGAGCATCGCTGGCGCGCACCGGTAGCCTGATGCGGTGCGTCTACTCCTGCTCGGCTCGGGCGGTCGGGAACACTCCCTGGCCCTTGCGCTCGCGGCGGATCCATCGGTCACCGCGCTGACTTGCGCGCCGGGCAATCCAGGCATGACATCCGTCCGTCTCGTCGGGTCGGGTGAACGGGCCGAGCTCCGCCCGGTCGATATCAACGACAGCGCCGCGGTCACGGCGCTCGCGGTGGACGTGCACGCCGATCTCGTGGTGATCGGGCCGGAGGCGCCGCTCGTCGCGGGCGTCGCGGATGCCGTACGCGCCAAGGGAATTGCCGTGTTCGGACCGTCCGGCGCGGCGGCGCAGCTGGAGGGATCGAAGGCCGTCGCGAAAGAGGTCATGCTCGCCGCCGGCGTGCCCACGGCTGATGCGCGCACCTGTTCGACGCCAGACGAGCTGGCGGCGGCGCTCGACACGTTCGGCGCGCCGCACGTCGTGAAGGACGACGGTCTCGCCGCGGGCAAGGGCGTCGTCGTCACCGACGACCGCGCCGTCGCGGTCGACCATGGCGCGTCGGTGCTGGCCGCGGGCCATCGGGTCGTGGTCGAGGAGTATCTGGCCGGTCCCGAGGCGTCGCTCTTCGTGATCACCGACGGTACGGTCGGTCGCCCGCTCCTGCCCGCACAGGACTTCAAGCGTCTCGGTGACGGCGATACCGGCCCGAACACCGGAGGCATGGGCGCCTACGCACCGCTCGACTGGGCCCCACCGTCCCTGGTGGACGACGTCATGGCCGCTGTGGTCGAGCCGACTCTCGCGGAGATGTCACGACGCGGCACGCCGTTCGCGGGACTGCTTTACGTCGGTCTGGCGCTCACGTCGGCCGGCCCGAAGGTCGTCGAGTTCAACTGCCGCTTCGGCGACCCCGAGACGCAGGTCGTGCTGGCCATGCTCGACTCGCCGCTGGCCGGTGTGCTCTACGCGGCCGCGACCGGGACGCTGTCCGCGGCACCGCCGCTGGTCTGGCGGGACGGTGCGGCCGTGACGGTCGTCGTTGCTTCTGCGGGCTATCCGGCCGCACCTCGCACCGGCGACCCGATCGGCGGCGCGGATCGGCCGGGCGTGATTCACGCCGGCACCCGGCACGCCGCCGACGGCTCGCTCGTGTCGTCCGGCGGACGGGTACTGTGCGCGACGGCGACCGGAGCGTCGCTGGCGG
>DATCXD010000569.1:0-2090 GCA_036566005.1 Micromonosporaceae bacterium
CGGCCGACGTGGTGGATCCGGCCGCGACGCCGACCACCGCGCCGGCACTCGCCACGGCGGGGCCGGGCGACCCAAATGCGCGCACACCCGTGAAATCGCGGCGTACGGATGTGCTCGTCGCGCTGGGATGCCTGCTGGCCGCCGGCGTCGTGACCGGCCGCCTGTGGGCCGCGCCGAACTCGACCGAGCTCACGCACAACCGTGCCGACCAGGTGTTCTTCGAGTGGCTTCTCGGGTACGTGAGCCACGCGGTCACGCACGGCGACAACCCACTATGGACATCGGTGCTGAACGCGCCCCTCGGCGTCAACATCGCCGCCAACACCTCGATCACGGTGCTCGCCGTCCTGCTCACGCCGGTGACGATCGTTGCCGGCCCATCGGTCGCGTTCGTCACCGCGATCACGCTGAACCTCGCCGGCACCGCGTACGCCTGGTTCTGGTTGTTCTCGCGGCACGTCGCGCGAACGCGTACGGCGGCGATCGCCGGCGGCGCGTTCACCGGCTTCGCACCCGGCATGATCGCGCATGCGAATGGCCACCTGAACTTCACCGCCTGCTGGCTGCTGCCCGTCCTGATCTGGCAGTTGATCCGGCTGAGCCGGCCGGCGCACGGTCGCGGTGCGACGATTCGCGACGGCGTGCTGCTCGGCGTGCTGGCCGCCGTCCAGTATTCGCTCTGCGCGGAGACGCTGCTCTTTGCGAGCATCGCGATCGTCGTGTTCGTAGTCGCGTGGGCGGTGCAGCGCCCCCGAGCCGCGCGATCGATCGCGGCGGGCGCGAGTCATCGAGTGATCGTCGCCACGGTGGTCGGCACCGCACTGCTCGCCTACCCGATCTGGTTGCAGATCGCCGGGCCGGAGGCGTATCACGGCAGCGGGTTCACCCACCTCGGCGTGTGGGAAAACGTCACGTCGTTCGCGGCGTTCCCACCCGAATCGCTGGCCGGCGCCGCTGGCTGGTGGACGGGATCGGCCCTGAACTACGGGGAACGCAACACGTTCTTCGGCCCGGTGCTGTGCGCCGCGCTGCTGGCCGCCCTCGTTGTGCTGAACCGCCGCCCGGGCTGGTTGGCCGCGCCGCGCGGCGGCGGTAACCGTGATGGCAACGGTGAGGGTGATGGCAGTGTTGGCAGCGTTCGCAAGGTTGCCGGCAAGCGCCGGCGTCCCGAGGTGATGGCCCTGACGGTCACCGCCGTGGCCATCGCCGTCGCCGCGTTGGGCCCGCGCCTGCAGGTCGGCGCCTGGCACAGCCCGATCCCGTTGCCGTGGGCCGTGGTCGGCCGACTGCCGTTCTTCGACTCCGCGCTGCCGGGTCGGGCGGCGCTGCTGCTCATCCCGATCGTCGCGCTGCTGATCGTCGCCGTCGTGGACCGCCTGTTGGCGCTCCCGCGCGGGCATCTGACCCGACGCATCGCCGCGGCCGTGGCCGTGGCTGCGTTCGTCCCGATCGGGCCAGTGCCGATCAGCGTGTCGCCTCGAGCCGCCTTGCCGGCATTCATCACCTCCGGCGCCTGGCGCTCGTACGTGCCGACCGGCACCACGGTCGTGTCCATCCCGCCGTCGAGTTGGGACAGTTCCGACGCACAGCGCTGGCAGACCGCGACCGGCTACGCGTTCCCGGTCGAGGGTGGGTATTTTCTCGGCCCCGGCGCCGACGGGCGCAGCTCGATCGGGCCACGAGCACGGCCTACGTCGACGCTGCTGGCCGCGGTCGTCCGCGATGGAGCGGCGCCGTCCATCACCGACGCCGACCGCGCCGCCGCTCGCGCGGACCTCACCTATTGGCGGGCCGGTCTTGTCATGCTCCCCGACCCGACGCCGGGCATCGACCATGGCTGGGCCCGGCAGCACGACCAGCTTCTTCAGATCGGTACGGAACTGTTCGGCCCGCCGACCCGCGTGGCCGACGTCTGGCTGTGGCGGTTCGCGGACCAAGGCCGCTGACCGAGCCGCGGGTACGCTCATTGGCGTGACCACAACTTCGGTAGACGCCGCGGCCACCGCGGTTCCGGCCGCGACCCGACCTGGCCCGGCAACCCGACCCAGCCCGGCAACCCGACCCAGCCCGGCGACCACGCGGCCGGCGGT
>DATCXD010000582.1:0-3789 GCA_036566005.1 Micromonosporaceae bacterium
CCTGGTCGCCCGAGCGGCATGCCTGACCGCCCGGGCGCGCTTCAGCACGCTTCGTAGTCGTTCCGCGACGTCAAAGTCCGGCCTGGTACCGTTCCCCGCGATGTCTTCGACCCGACGCCGTGCGACGACCTCGACGATCGCAGCCGCCGTGATCGTCGCCGTCGTTGCGATCGCCGGCTGCGGCACCGCGACGACGCCACCGGCCGGAGCCGAACCGTCGTTGCTGTCCGCGCCATTGGCATCGACCAGCTCTCCGAGGCCGGTCGACACGCCGAACGCCAACCGCGCCGCCCCAGCGCCGTCCCGCAGTCCGGCACCGTCGCGCAGTCCGGCCGCCGGTACGCCGCCGGGCGTCTTTGTCTTCCCGGTCATCGGCCACTACAGCTACGGCCACGTACATCACGACTACCCGGCCACCGACATCCTCGCGCCGTGTGGCTCACGGGTGGTCGCCGCGACCAGCGGCGTGATTCTGGAAGTGACCCGGGTCGACAAGTGGAAGCGCTCGGTCAACGCGGGCCCGACGCGGGGCGGGCTCTCCGTGTCGATCCGCGGCGACGACGGCGTCCGCTATTACGGCTCACACTTCGAGGCGATCAACACCAACATCCGGCCGGGTGTCCGCGTCCGCGCCGGCCAACCGCTCGGCAAGGTGGGCGACACCGGTGACGCCAGCGCGTGCCACCTGCACTTCGGCCTGTCACCGATCTGCGCGGGCACCGGTGACTGGTGGAATCAGCGGGGCGTGATCTGGCCGTGGCGCTATTTCGACTCGTGGCGCAAGGGCGGCGACAGGTCGCCGGTCGCGGAGATCACCGCGTGGCAGCACCAGCACGGTTGCCCGACCAAGCCCACCGTCGATCCGTAGGCGAGAGCTCCGATGATCCACCGGAATGGACGATTGCGGCGAAATCATGGCGGTAATCGTCCGCCGGAATGGATCATGGAGGATTCGGGACGCCGATGCGCGGGTACGACTATGGCGGCCGAAGTCGGCCCTACGAGCGCGTAACCACCCATCGTGACCAGCGTCTGCTCGGCTTCACAGGCCGGGAACCGGGCCGCAACCGCGAGCGTGACCGCAAAAATAACCGGACCGGACTGTGGCCGTCCGGCCTAGTTCTGAGATGCTTGAGCCGGCGGCGACGGGGCCGCTGCGCCGCCTACCCTGCGGTTGGGCAGCCCCGATGCCACCGCTCCCCGGATACGGCGTCGCCGGTTGCGACGCCCGAGTCCTCCGCGCACGAGCGCCGACCAGGCGAGCGCGGTCCGCACAACGCCGCGCCCCGGCAGGGTAACCCCGCTGCCGAGGCAAACGACAGGGAGAGACCATGGCGAAGGGCAACGAAGCCCGAACCCGGGACGACGGCGATCTCGCCGTCGCCGAGCCGGAGTTCGTGCAACTGCTCACCCCCGATGGGGAACGTGTCGAACACCCCGACTATTCGGTCGATTTCAGCGACGAGGAATACCGCGACCTGTATCGCGATCTCGTCGTCGTCCGTCGACTGGACGCCGAATCCACCGCACTGCAGCGCCAGGGCGAGCTGGGCATCTGGGCGAGCCTGCTCGGTCAGGAAGCCGCTCAGGTCGGTTCCGGCCGCGCGCTGCGTACGCAGGACATGGCATTCCCCACCTACCGCGAGCATGGCGTTCTCTACTGCCGCGGCATCGACCCGATCATGCCGCTCGGCTTGTTCCGCGGCGTCGACCAGGGCGGCTGGGATCCGAACGAATTCAAGTTCAACATGTACACGATCGTCATCGGCGCGCAGACGCTGCACGCGACCGGCTACGCCATGGGCATCAACATGGACGGCAAGGTCGGCGGTGACGACGGCGAGGCGGTGATCGCGTACTTCGGCGACGGTGCCACCTCGCAAGGCGACGTGAACGAGGCCTTCGTCTGGGCCAGTGTCTTCAACGCACCGCTCGTCTTCTTCTGCCAGAACAACCAGTACGCCATCTCCGAGCCGCTGGAGCGCCAGACCCGCGTGCCGCTCTACCACCGCGCCGCCGGCTTCGGCTTCCCGGGCGTACGGGTCGATGGCAACGACGTACTCGCGACATACGCAGTCACCCGGACGGCGCTGGACAACGCGCGCCACGGTAACGGACCGACGCTCATCGAGGCCTACACATACCGGATGGGCGCGCACACGACCTCGGACGACCCGACGCGCTACCGCATCGCCGGCGAGATCGAGTCGTGGAAGGCCCGCGATCCGATCAAGCGGGTCCGCACGTTCCTCGCCAAGCACGAGATCGCCGACGACACCTTCTTCGACGAGGTCGACGCCGACGCGGCGCAGCAGGCCACCCACCTGCGCGAACGAGTGTTGAGCCTGCCGGATCCCAAACCGGTGCAGATGTTCGACAACGTCTACCCGAACGGATCGCCGCTGCTCGACAAGCAGCGCGAAGAGTTCTCCCGCTACCTGGATTCGTTTGCTGGGGAGGCGCACTGATGGCCACCGAGACGCTCACCATCGGCAAGGCACTCAACACCGGCTTACGCAAGGCCATGGAGGCCGACCCCAAGGTCGTGCTCATGGGCGAGGACATCGGCAAGCTCGGCGGCGTCTTCCGCATCACCGACGGCCTACAGAAGGACTTCGGCGAGGACCGCGTGATCGACACACCGCTGGCCGAGGCCGGCATCGTCGGCACCGCGGTCGGGCTCGCGATCCGCGGCTACCGGCCGGTCTGCGAGATCCAGTTCGACGGCTTCGTCTACCCGGCGTACGACCAGATCGTCTGCCAGGTCGCCAAGATGCACTACCGCTCGCAGGGCAAGCTCCGGATCCCGATGGTGATCCGCATCCCGTTCGGCGGCGGTATCGGCGCGGTCGAGCACCACTCGGAGTCGCCGGAGGCGTACTTCGCGCACACCGCCGGTCTCAAGGTCGTGTCGTGCTCGAACCCGAACGACGCGCACTGGATGATCCAGCAGGCCATCGCCTCCGACGACCCGATCGTCTTTCTGGAGCCGAAACGCCGTTACTGGGAGAAGGGCGAGGTCGACACGTCCTCGTCGCTGGCCGAGCAGATCCCGCTGCACGACGCGAGGCTGCTGCGGGCGGGCGAGGACGTGACGATCGTGGCGTACGGCCCGATGGTCCGCGTCGCGATGGACGCCGCGACGGCGGCCGAGGAGGACGGCCGTTCGCTGGAGGTCATCGACCTACGTTCGATCTCGCCGCTCGACATGGGTCCGGTCTATGACTCGGTGCGCAAGACGGGCCGGCTGATCGTCGTACACGAAGCGCCGAGCAACATCGGCCTTGGTGCCGAGGTCGCGGCGCGGGTGACCGAGGAGTGCTTCTACTCGCTCGAGGCGCCGGTGCTGCGTGTGACCGGTTTCGACACGCCCTACCCGGCCTCGCGCCTGGAGGAAGACTTCCTGCCCGACCTCGATCGAGTGCTCGACGCCGTCGACCGCTCGTTCGGGTTCTAGGAGGTCCGGCACGTGTCCAGAGTCAAGGAATTCAATCTGCCCGACCTCGGTGAGGGGCTCACCGAGGGCGAAATCCTGCAGTGGCTGGTCGACGTCGGTGACACGATCCCCCAGAACCAGCCGATCGTCGAGGTGGAGACCGCGAAGGCGGCCGTGGAGATCCCGGCGAAGTGGGCCGGGAAGGTCACCAAGATCTTCTACGCTGCCGGCACCACGGTCGAGGTCGGTTCGCCGATCATCGCGATTGATACCGATCCGTCCCGGGGTGATACCGATCCGTCCCGGGGTGATACCGATCCGTCCCGGGCTGACACCGACCCGACGGCGGGGGG
>DATCXD010000593.1:0-6223 GCA_036566005.1 Micromonosporaceae bacterium
GCCGAGCTGCGCGAGCGTGGATTCGCTGCGACCTGCGTCGCCACTGTGGACGAACATCTGGGCGTACGGACTCCCTACAGCGCCACGCTCTCGCCGATCGCCGCTGCGTGGCTGCGAGGCGCGCTGAAACTGCCGCCGCCCGGCTTCGCGATGAACGGGCGTCGGCTCCGCCTGTGGACGGTCGCGGCCGGCTACCGCGACGGATCCGACCTGACGCTGCGCCTGGGCCGCTGCGAGGATGCGGTCGAGATCATCATGCAGCGGGCGCTCGGTGCGGTGGGCCTGCCGACCGAGATCCTGGCCGGCAACGCGCGCTCCGGGCCGGCGTTACGGATCAGCGGTCGGCGCCGCCTGGCGCGGGCGGCCGAGATCATCGGCGATCCGCCCCCGATCGCACCGGAGGGTGCCTGGCCGTGACCAGGCCGGATCCGGCGCAACACGGCGGATCACCGGATCGGGGGAAGTATTCCGTGACGCGCATGGTTGATGATGGTCGACCCGGGCGCTCGGCCTCGCCCGTACCTTAGTGATAGCGAGGTCGGAGCGTGCGAGGCGCGCGGACATCGATTTCAGCGGTGACGGGTATCACGGTTGACGATGGGTGTAGCGTGGCGCCGTCCGGCGTGCGAGACCGTTCAATGGGATGGTCCGGTCCGGATCGCGGTCCGTCCGCGAGCGCGTCGACGCACCGCGTCGCCAGGCGATAGTGACACGCCTCGCGGCTACGCTACGCAGCGGCGGAGCCAGGCGCCTCGCGGCTACGCTACGCAGCGGCGGTCGCAATACCGAGTTTTGTGTACCTAGAGTTCTGTGCAATGAGTTTGTGCGATGAGTTTTTGTGCAATGCCAGAGTTCGTGCAACCCCTAGGAGTGTCCGTGCCGAGTACCGCGAAGCGGCTGGTCATCGTCGAATCGCCAGCCAAGGCGAAGACGATCTCCGGCTATCTCGGTCCGGGTTACGTCGTCGAGGCCAGCTTCGGCCACGTCCGGGACCTGCCGCGCAATGCGGCGGACGTGCCGGCGAGGTACAAGGGCGAGCCGTGGGCTCGATTGGGCGTGGACGTCGACAACGGGTTCAACGCGCTCTATGTCGTGAGTTCCGACCGCAAGCAACAGATCGCGAAGCTCACCAAGCTCGCGAAGGAGGTCGACGAGATCTTCCTCGCAACCGACGAGGACCGCGAGGGCGAGGCCATCGCGTGGCACCTGCTCGAGACGATCAAGCCCAAGGTGCCGGTCAAGCGGATGGTCTTCCACGAGATCACCAAGGGCGCCATTCAGGCCGCCGTCGCCAACCCGCGGGAGATCGACCGCGCGCTCGTTGACGCGCAGGAGGCGCGGCGCATCCTGGACCGGCTGTACGGCTACGAGGTCTCGCCGGTGCTGTGGAAGAAGGTCGGTCGAGGCACGTCGGCCGGTCGCGTCCAGTCCGTCGCGACCCGGATCGTCGTCGAGCGCGAGAAGCAGCGCATGGCGTTCCGGTCGGCCAACTACTGGGACATCTCCGCGACGCTCGCGACGTTGCGCGCCGGGTCGGGTGCCGGTTCGACGGATGCGGCCGAGCCACGCTCGTTCGGTGCGACGCTCGTCGCCCTCGACGGTGATCGGGTTGCCTCCGGCAAGGACTTCGATCCGGCGACCGGTGCCGCCCGCGGGTCCGTGGTGCACCTGGACGAGCAGGGCGCGCGGGGCCTGGCAGCTCGGCTGCACGGTCAGCCGTTCCAGGTCAACCGGGTCGAGGAGAAGCCATACCGGCGCCGGCCGTACGCGCCGTTCATCACCTCGACGCTCCAGCAGGAGGGCTCCCGCAAGCTCCGATTCTCGTCGGCGCAGACGATGCGCGTTGCGCAGCGACTCTACGAGAACGGCTACATCACCTATATGCGTACGGACTCGGTCAACCTCTCCGAGGCCGCGATCACGGCCGCACGTACGCAGATCCGCGAGCTCTACGGCGACGCATCCGTCCCGCCACAGCCGCGCCACTACACCAGCAAGGTAAAGAACGCCCAGGAAGCGCACGAGGCCATCCGCCCGGCCGGTGACACGTTCCGGACGCCGGGCGAGGTCGCGAAGGAGCTGCCGACCGAAGAGTTCAAGCTCTACGAGCTGATCTGGCGGCGTACGGTCGCCTCGCAGATGACCGACGCGGTCGGCTCGTCGGTGTCCGTACGCATCCGGGCCGCGTCCACGACCGGCGAGGAGTGCGACTTCGTCGCGACCGGCAAGACCATCACCGACCCCGGCTTCCTGCGGGCCTACGTCGAGTCGTCCGACGACGAAGACGCCGAGGCCGACGACGCCGAACGCCGGCTGCCGAACCTGGTCAAGGACCAGCCGCTACGCGCCGACCACCTGGAGGCGGTGGGCCACAGCACGCAGCCGCCGGCCCGCTACACCGAGGCGTCGCTGGTCAAGGCCATGGAGGAGTTGGGCATCGGCCGCCCGTCGACGTACGCCACGATCATGGGCACGATCCAGGACCGTGGGTACGTGTTCAAGCGCGGCCAGGCCCTCGTCCCGTCGTTCCTGGCCTTCGCCGTGGTGAACTTGCTGGAACGCCATTTCGCGCAGATGGTCGACTACGGATTCACCGCGCGGATGGAGGACGAGCTCGACGACGTCGCCGGCGGGTCGGCCGCGGCCGTCGACTTCCTGACCGGCTTCTACTTCGGCGGTGAACTGGGCGATCATCGCTCGGTCGCCCGATCCGGCGGTCTCAAGAAACTGGTCACCGAGAATCTCGGGGACATCGATGCGCGGGGCGTGAACTCGATCCCGCTGTTCACCGACGACGAGGGCCGCAACGTTGTCGTACGGGTCGGGCGCTACGGGCCGTACCTGCAGCGCAGCCTGCCCGGTGAGATCGAGGCGAATGGCAACGGAAACGGTCTGTCGAGTAACGACGTATCGGGTAATGGCGCGTCGGGTAACGGCGCCTCCGGCGACGCTGGCGACGGCGATGGCAATGGTGACGCCGCGGCGAACCGGGTGTCCATTCCGGAGGGCATCGCGCCGGATGAGCTCACCCCCGAGAAGGTCGACGAGCTGTTCCTCGGCGGCGGTGGCGAGCGGAAACTCGGCGAGAACCCGGAGACCGGCGAGCCGATCATGGTGAAGTCGGGGCGCTTCGGGCCGTACATTTCCTCGGGCGACCGTAACGCGTCGTTGCTGTCCACGATGTCGCCCGAGACGCTCTCGCTGTCCGAGGCGCTGAAGCTGCTGACGCTGCCGCGGGTCATCGGGCTCGACCCGGATGGGCAGGACATCATCGCGTCCGGCGGCCGCTATGGCCCGTACATCAAGCGGGGCGCCGACACGCGGTCGCTGGCGAGTGAGGATCAGCTGTTCACGCTGACCCTCGACGAGGCGCTCGCGCTGCTCGCCGCACCGAAGCAGCGTGGCCGGGCCGCCGCGAAGCCGCCGCTGCGTGAGCTGGGCATCGACCCGCTGACGGACAAGCCGCTGGTGATCAAGGATGGGCGCTTCGGCCCGTACGTCACCGACGGCGAGTCGAACGCCTCGCTGCGTCGTGGGCAACTGCCCGAGACGCTGACGATCGAGCAAGCATCCGAGATGCTGTCCGAGAAGCGGGCAGCCGGCCCCAAGCCACGCAAGACGGCGGCCAAGAAGGCGCCGGCAAAGAAGGCCGCGGCCAAGAAGACGACCGCAGCGAAGAAGACCACCGCCAAGAAGACCGCCGGCGCGGCCAAGAAGACGACCGCAGCCAAGAAAACGACCGCGGCCAAGAAGACCACGCCGCGCAAGGCCGCCCCGCGCAAGGCGTAGCCCGCCCGTCGCGATCTTGGTGCAAAGGGGGTGCTCCGGCACCGCAAGCGCACCAAGATCGCAGGCAGGCCGGGCGGGCGGGGCCGCGCCCGGCACCCATATCCACAGGCATCAAACCCGGACTTCCACTATCGCTGTTACTTGACCACACTCAGCGAGCGTGCCGGACATCCGCTTCGACGAGGCGTCAGATCTCGACCTCCTGCTGTTCCGTCAAGACGGCGTATTGTCGCTTGCCCAGGCCAAGCTGCACCTTTCCGTCGATGCAATCAGGCACCGGGTGCGGTCCGGCCGATGGCGGCGACTGCATCGCGGGATCTTCCTGACGCACAACGGTCCAGCCACCCAGGCTCATCGCGAATGGGCCGCCGTCCTCGGTGTGGGATCAGCCGCGGTCCTCGGCGGTGCTACGGCGCTTTCGTTGGCGAGCCGGCGAAGTGGATCATCGACGATCCATCTACTCGTCGCGACGAAATACCAGCCGCGAAGCGTGCCGGGCGGCGTCATCGTCCATCGAACGACGACGCTGCCCGATTCTCACGTGCACTGGCTGGCTAAGCCGCCCCGCACGAGGCCGGGGCGCTCCGTTGTGGACGCGGCGCAGTGGGCCCGCACGGGCGACGCCGCCCGGCTGGCTGTCGCCGATGCCTTTCAACGGAACCTCGTCACCTTGGACGAGATAATCGACGTGCTGGCGGTGATGTCCCAAGCGCATCGACGGGAACTTGTCCGCCAGACGGCACATGATTGCGCCGGCGGCTCCCGATCGATCAGCGAATTGGACTACCTCCAGCTCGGTCGCCGCCGCGGTCTACCGGATCCCACGCGTCAAGCGATCCGATACGACGCGAGCGGCCATCGCCGCTATCTCGATGCGCTTTACGAACCATGGGGCGTGCATGTCGAGGTCGACGGCGGCCAACACACGCAGGCGAAGGAATGGTGGGCCGATATGCGCCGGCAGAACGCGCTATGGATCACCGGCGATCGGGTGCTGCGATTCCCGGCCTGGGCGATCCGGGAACAGCCCGATGAGGTGTTTGCCCAGGTTCGTGCCGCCCTCGTCGCGGCGGGCTGGCCCGATCTTGGTGCGAAATTGGTGCCGGGGCACCGCAACGGCACCAAGATCGCGTAGCCGCCTAGGCTCAGGGGCCGAGGATCTGTCGCGTGTAGTCGTTGGCGAAGACCCGGAGTGGGTCAAGCTGGTCGCGCGCGAGGACGAAGTCGTCGAAGCGCGGATAGGCCGTACGCAACGATGCCGCGTCCCGCCAGTGCAGCTTTCCCCAGTGCGGCCGCCCGCCCAACTCCGTCGCCACTTTCTCGAACGCCAGCATGTACGGCTTGTACGGCATGCCGACGTACTGGTGGATGGCCACGTACGCGTTGTCCCGTCCGTACCCGTGGGAGAGCCAGATGTCGTCGGCAGCGGTGAAGCGCACCTCGACCGGAAAAGCGACCTTGAACGGCAGCCGGTCCACGATGCGGCGCAACGCGTCGAACGCCGTCGGCAGCGCCGAGCGTGGCAGCCCGTACTCCATTTCGGTGA
Organism: Micromonosporaceae bacterium; assembly: GCA_036566005.1. Taxonomy (GTDB): domain Bacteria; phylum Actinomycetota; class Actinomycetes; order Mycobacteriales; family Micromonosporaceae; genus DASQPR01. The sequence goes on from DATCXD010000593.1 coordinate 5,336, forward strand.
AACGCACCCGACGCGGTGTGCAGAAGACCCGGTCGGACCGTGCCGTGTAGACACGCGCGGATAGCGCACGGGCCGACACCCGGCTGATCGGCGGTACCAGCGCCGGCATCGCGCGACCGAGCCGGCAGGCACCGGCGAACACCGTGTTGGACAGCAGTTCGTCGTCGAGCCAGCCGCGCCAGCGCGGCAACGGCCGATCCGACAACGGCACGCGATCGTTGCACTTGACCTGCACGCGGTCGGTGTACGGGAACCAGTACAGCTCGAAGTGATCGTGGCCGTCGACGAACGAGGGCAGGTCGCCGAAGACGTCGTCCAGGCGGGCCGGGCGCTCGTCGGCGCGCAGGGTGAACGCGTCGACGCACTCGACCGTGACATCGACGATGACGCCGACCGCACCGACGCCGACTCGCGCCGCCTCGAAGACGGACGGGTTTTCGCTGGCCGAGCATGTCAGTATCGCGCCAGTGCCGGTCACGAGCGTGAGCCCGACGACGAAGGTAGCGAGGCAACCGAGCGAGGCGCCGGTGCCGTGGGTGCCGGTGGAGATGGCGCCCGAGATCGTCTGTACGTCGATGTCGCCCAGGTTCGGCATCGCGAGTCCGATGTCCGCGAGCGCGTCATTGAGTTCCCGTAGCCGCGTTCCGGCGCCGACCGTGACCAACCGCCGCGGCCGGTCGACGCTGAGCACGCTCGCGAACGCCGACATGTCGAGACGGATGCCCGACGTGGCGGCGGCACCGGTGAACGAGTGCCCGGCACCGACCGGTTTGACGGTCAGCCCGCCTTCGGCCGCGGCCTTGATCGTCGCGGCCAGCTCATCGACCGTCGTCGGCCCGACCACCTGCGCGGCGACGGTGCGTTGGTTGCCGGCCCAGTTCGACCAGG
>DATCXD010000600.1:0-2428 GCA_036566005.1 Micromonosporaceae bacterium
GCCGCCGCTGCCGCCGGAGCCGTCGCCGGAGCCGAGCGCCGCCAACGCCTCCACCACTGATGCGGCGCCGTTGCGGGTCAGGCCGGCCAGCTGGTCGCCGAACGTGGCCGGAATCGGCGCGGTCAGCCGATCGATGGTCGCTCGCTCGCCCGCGCCGAGCAGCACCGGCGTGCCGAACTCCCGCCGCACCGCGATCGCGTTCGTGTAATGGTCGCGATGGGCGTGGGTGACGAGGAATCGTTTGATGTCACCGAGGCCGGCGCCAATCTGCGCTAGGCCGTCGACGAGCGCTTGTCGCGCCGCGTCCAGCGCCCAGCCTCCGTCGATCAGCGTCACGCCGCCGGCGTCGGTCAAAACGTAGATGTTGACCGCGCGAAGACCGTCGAGCGGCAACACGGCCGGGATCCGCCATACGTCCGGAGCGACACGATAGGCACCGGGCTCGGTCCAGTCCTGCCCCGCGCCCGACGGCTCCGACACCCGACACCCCGTCTCTCGATCGGCAACACCCGATCCGTCACCCAAACCTGCAGCGAATCTAACCCCGTCGCGGCGACGGCAGGCGAAGCTGTGGGGATGCTCACGTGACCGCGGTCGGCCTGTGCATCAGGCGAACTGACCGGGGCGGCGCCCCGGCCCGGGCGGGCCGGCGAACGCCTGCGCGATCGACATCCATTCGGTCGCGGCCGGACCCTCGATCCGCAGGGCGGTGTCGTCGAGATGTCGACGCTGGGTGACGACGAGACAGAAGTCCAGCGCCGGCCCGCTGACCCGGTCGTCGGCGCCCGCCGGCCCCCACGTCCAGGTCTCGCCGCCCGGTGCCGCGAGTTCCACCCGTACCGGCGCGTCGGGCGCGGACCGCCCGTGTGCGGCGAAGCTGAACGCGCGCGCACCGACGCCGATGTGCGCGACGTGCTTCAACCGGTCGGTCGGCTGACGTACGACACCGAGCGCATCGGCGATGTCCTGGCCGTGCGCCCAGGTCTCCATGAGACGTGCGGTGAGCGCCGACGCCGCGCTCATCGGCGGGCCGAACCACGGGAGGCGGACCGACGGGTCGAGCGAGCGGAACACGTCGAGCAGCCGCGCCCGAGACTCGTCGAACCACACGAGCAGCTCCGCTGGCGGCAGCACGCGGTAGCGGTCGACGATCGCGTCCGCGCTGGTGGCGTCGTCGGCCACCGCGCGTTCCAGATCGGCCGCGAACTCGTCGGGATCGGTGGCCGACGTGATGGCGGCATCGTCGAAGTAGGCCAGGTGTCCGACCTGGTCGGCGACGGTCCAACCGGCGGCGGGCGTGTCCTGTCGCCAGCCCGACTCGTCGAGGCCGGCAATCATCAGCCGGAGCGCGGTCGTCTCGGCCGCGACGTCTTCGGCCAGCGTCGTCATATCCACGGGCATGCACACCATCCGACCACGGCGGCTCGGCGGCGGCCAGGGGTGGGGGCTTCGTGGTCAGCTGGCGGTCAGGGCGACGCCCGCCTCGCTGGTCTGCACGAAGAACGTCAGTGACTCCTGGAAGTAGAGCTCGATCGATGTCGCGTCGTGTGACAGGTAGCCGATCGACAGGTCCTGCCCGAGGTAGAGCTCGTAGTCGCCGCCGCGCGTGGTGAGCAGGAACGCCCCGGAGATCGCCGGTGCCCAGATGATGTCACCCTCCGATCCGATGACTCGCGCGATGTGCTCGCGGATCGGGTAGCCGTGGTCGGTCGTCTCGGCCACCGCCGTGTACGCATCGGCGCTGAGCAGCAAACTGTACGGCCCGTCGACACCGGCCAGACGCAACGACGTCAGAGCCTGGGCCACGGCGTTCGGGTAGTCACGAACCTCGGCCGGCAGCGCTATCGCCGGATTTGACGACCCGGCCCGAATGCCGCCGATGCCGGCCGCGGCGAAGCCGTCGAAAACCGCACCGTCCTCGGCGAACGCGATCCGCTTCGCGGCGTCCTTGACCGGCCGCCAGTCCGCATCCTTCGCGCCGCGGGCCACGTCGTCCACCGATTGCCGGTCGACGACGAACGGGACCCGGAATTCGACGATCGGCTGTGCCTCGCGGCGACGCGCCTGCACCCCGGTTGCCGGAGCATCGAGGGCCTGGAGATGGCCCGTACCCACGGCGGAGAGCGTGAGGCCCGACGGCCCGATCACGTCGACGACGCGCCGCGCCGCGACATGCCGGCTGAACGTCCGGCGGGCCTCGGCCTCGAGGTCGGCCCAGGCGTCGTCCGAGATCGGCGCGAGTTCGCGATGCAGGTTGTTCATGGTGTCGGGCTCCTCCTGAGACTGCCGATCTTCAACGAGTAGTCGATGACGGGTCGGGCGTCGGCCGGTTCGACATCGCCGGGCGGTCCGGCCCGTTCGGCGGCGGTCGACGCCGCGGGCCGGCCGGCGTCGACGGCGACCGCGGTCGGTGCCTCCGGCGGATCGT
>DATCXD010000629.1:0-3663 GCA_036566005.1 Micromonosporaceae bacterium
GGTACATGTCGGATCTTTCCGAATAAACGTATTTGTGGAGTAGGTAACTCGGGCGGTTTCTAATGGCGTTAAGGACGGGATCAGTGCTCCGTATCGGGGCGACTACAGACCGTCGAAATTCGGGCCGATGGGTCGTCACAGCGGTGAACTGAATTCGCTGAAACCACACGACCCGCACAGTTATCAAATTGCTGTGAACCACCACGAACAACGGCGGAGTTGCGCACCGCCGACCGGCAGGCGTTGACAGGACGAACCGGATGGCGACGTGCATTCGCCGCATCTGGCGGCCGGGCCGACCTGACACGGGATCGTCGCCTGCCTGTGGCAGGGTGTCGGCATGGCTGGCCGCGACTGCACGGCGCGACCACAATGGACGGCGCGCTGTGGGTCGCGTGGCCCAAGCGTGCGTCGGGCCGGGCCACCGACCTCGGCGAAAACGACGTGCGCGACTATGTGCTCACCCATGGCCGGGTCGACGTCAAGGTGTGCGCGATCGACCCGGCTTGGTCGGGCCTGAAGCGCGTGTGGTCCGGTCTGTGCAATGTCATCCGGGTCGCGGACAGGAGCTGACGATGGTGATGATCGAGCGGCGTTACAACGGACCGCCCGACACGGGCAACGGCGGTTGGTCGGCCGGCACGTTCGCGGTGCTGGTGGATCGGCCGGCCGGGACCGTGGTCACGCTGCGCCAGCCACCCCCGCTGGATACGCCGTTTTCGGTGGTACGGGACGCGGACAGCGTTCGTGTCTACACACCCGACGGAGCGCTCGTGGCCGACGCGGCGCCGGCCGAGGTCGACGCCGATCTCGTGGAGCCGGTGGACTTCGTGGCCGCGACGAACGCGGCAAAGCGCTATCCCGGGTTGGTGGATCACCCGTTTCCGACCTGTTTCGTGTGCGGGCCGGCGCGCGCCGTCGGCGACGGGCTGCGGCTATCCCCCGGACATGTCGAACCCGGCCGGACGGCGACGCCATGGGTCGTGCCGGCCGACATCACCCCGACCATGGTGTGGGCCGCACTGGACTGCCCCGGCGGTTGGTCGGTCGACCTGGAGACGAGGCCGTACGTGCTCGGGCGGATGGCCCTGCGCCTCGACGGCGTGCCGCGACCGGGCGACGAGTGCGTCATCATGGGCCAGCGCCTGACGTCCGAGGGGCGCAAGGCGACCGTGGGCACGACGCTGTACGGACCGTCCGGTGAGCCGTTCGCCCGCTCGCTCGCGACCTGGATCGCGATCGCCTGAGCGATCGCCTGAGCGGGTCGACGGCTCCGTCCGCCGCTCGGTCGGCGGCTCGGGTGGTCGGCTCGGGTCGTCGGCTCGGGTGGTCGGCTCGGGTCGTCGGCTCACCGGCGTGCAACCGACGCGACCGATCGGACAGTCTGGTTCATCGCCCGGCCGCTTCGGCCGTGGCCGCCTTGACCGGCGCTGCGCGTTCGGACACTCTGATCGGACTTACCAGAGGAGCCACATGTCCGAGGGGCAGATCGTTGTCGCCAGGCTCACCAAGCAGTACAAGAAGCTGCGTGCCGTCGACGACCTCTCGTTCACCGTCGAGCCCGGTCGGGTCACCGGCTTCCTCGGCCCCAACGGCGCCGGCAAGACGACCACGCTCCGCATGGTGTTGAACCTGGTCACGCCGACCGCCGGACTCGCCACGATCGGTGGCCACCGCTACGCCGACATCGTCGATCCGACGCGCCTGGTCGGCGCCGTACTCGAGGCATCCAGTGCCCACAAGGGTCGCAACGGGCGCGATCATCTCCGGACGATCGCCGCTGCCGCCGGCCTTGCGGATTCGCGGGTCGACGACGTGCTCGCGCTGACCGGACTCACACCGGCGGCGAAGCGGAAATTCCGCGGCTACTCCCTCGGCATGCGCCAGCGGCTCGGGATCGCCGCCGCCATGCTGGGTGACCCGCGGGTGCTGATCCTCGACGAGCCGGCCAACGGACTCGACCCGGAGGGCATCCGCTGGATGCGCGATTTCCTCGGCAGTCTCGCCGCGCAGGGCCGAACCGTGCTGGTCTCCAGCCACCTGCTGTCCGAGATGCAGCTGCTCGCCGACGATCTGGTCATCATCGCGGCCGGACGACTCGTTCGGCAGGGTACGGTCGCCGAAATCGTCGCGTCGTCGCAGAGCGGAGCGATCGTCTACGTGCGCACTCCGCAACCCGACGCCATCGCGAGCAGTGTCGCCGAGCGCGGCGGGTCAGCCGTGCCGACGGCCGACGGCCGGATCGCGATCACCGGTCTCGATGCGCCGACGGTCGGCAACATCGCCTTCGTCAACGGCATCGAGCTGCATGAACTGATCACCGAGCGTCCGGACCTGGAAGGCGTCTTCCTGGAGCTCACGCGATCGGAGGCGGCGATCCGATGACGACGACCGTCGACACCGGCCGAGACGTCGCGCCGCCATTGCACCTTGGCCGCCTGCTGCGCAGCGAACGCATCAAGATGATGAGCACCAACACCTGGTGGCTGCTTTCCGTCGGCGTGCTCGTCACGACCGGGCTCGCGCTGCTGGTCAACATCGGCATGGCCGACAGCGACCTGACGAGTCCGGACTCTCCGGCCGCGGGTCAGGCGGTGGCCGACGAGGCCGCGAACATCTTCACCTCGGGCCAGTATTTCGGCGGCCTGTTCGTAATGCTGCTCGGCATTCTGTTGATCACGAACGAGTATTACCACCAGACCGCCACGATGACGTTCCTCGCCACCCCCCGGCGCACGTACGTGATCGTCGGCAAGTTCGTGACGGCGATGCTGGCGGCCGCCACGGTATGGATCGTGACGACCGCGATCGATCTCGCCTTCGGCAGCATCTTCTTCGCCGAGACCGGCTTCACCACCCATCTCGGCGACTGGACGGTGCTGCGCGCAATCGGTATCAACTTGTTGATGTTCGCGTTGTGGGGCGTGTTCGGCATCGGCGTCGGTGCACTTCTGCGTAGCCAGATCGGGGCCACGGTGACGGCGACGCTGCTGTACACGATCGGCACGTACGCGGCGTTGCTCGTCTTCGTGGTGATCCGGGCTTACGTCATCACGACCGATGCCGTCTTCCAGGGCCTGGTCATCGTGCCGTCGATCGCGGCTCAGGTCGCCGAGGGATCGAAAGACCTCGCGATCCCGCGCGGTCAGATTCCGCACTGGTGGGTCGGCGTGTTGGTGATGCTCGGGTATGGCCTGGCCACGGCCGCGATCGGTACGTTGATCTTGCGTCGCCGGGATGTGTCATGATCCGGTCACCGACCGGAAAGCTCGTGTTGAACCCGCGGAATTTTGTTTGTTTCGTGGGGTTTTATCTACCCTGTGACCCGAGACACCGCGCATGGCCGATGTCCGTAAACAATCCTTGACCGCGTAGCCTGAACTGGCACTCATGGCCGCACGTACGACACGTCGGCCGACTGGCAAATTCCCGTGGAAAGAGCGGCTGTGTCGACTCAGCAGACATCTCCGGACAACCCGCTAGCCGACTTCGGTCCCAACGAGTGGATCGTCGACGACATGTATCAGCGTTACCTGGCCGACCCGGCCAGCGTCGACGCGGCATGGCACGATTTTTTCGCCGACTACAAGCCCGCTGACGCGTTGGCCGGCGGCCCGGCGCCGACGACGAACGGCACGGGCGCCGGCGCGGCGACGAACGGCA
>DATCXD010000631.1:0-2969 GCA_036566005.1 Micromonosporaceae bacterium
CGCGATCGCATCGATCGCGCTGGACCGCGCGCTCGACGCCGATCCGGCCTATCCGATGGCTCGCTTGCTGCTCGACGCGATCGACAACGGCCTCGCGCCGAGCGCGTGGCTCGACGTTCCGCCACCGGGCTCGCCGCGACCGGGACGTCGGCGCCGACCGGGACGGCACGGACAGCGGTCGCGTCGCGCTCGCGTTGTCCCACCAGGTCGGACGATCCGATGACGCCCGGGATCCGGACGACGATGGCGCAACACGCCGACGGCGGCCCCGGTGTGTGGATGGTGGCCCCAGCGTGTGGACGGTTGCCTCGATGTGCCGACAGTGGCCGCCAATGGGCCGACAACGGGATAGGCCCGTCGGCGACCACGGATGGGCCGGCGACAACGGATAGGCCGGCGGCCGACGGCACTAGACGACGATGCGATCCGGGCGGGTGTAGACGTTCATCGTCGAGCCGCGCAGGAAGCCGACGAGGGTCATCCCGGCCTCCTCGGCGAGATCGGCCGCGAGCGTGCTCGGCGCCGACACGGCCGCGAACACCGGTATCCCGGCCATGGACGCCTTCTGCGCCAACTCGAAGCTCGCCCGGCCGGACACGAGCAGGATGTGCCCGGCCAGCGGCAGGCGTCCCTCCCGGACCGCCCAGCCGACCACCTTGTCGACGGCGTTGTGCCGCCCGACGTCCTCGCGCGCCACGAGAAGGTCCCCAGCGGACGTGAACAGGCCGGCAGCATGCAGGCCGCCAGTCGCGGCGAACGTAGGTTGGGCATCGCGCAGCGCATCTGGCAGCCGCGCCAGTGTCTTCGCCTCCACGGTCGTCGCGTCGGCGGCAACGTCGTACGCCGACTTGGTGCGTACGGCGTCAATGCTCGCCTTGCCGCATACGCCGCACGAACTGGTGGTGTAGAAATTCCGGGTCGGGCCGACCGGTGGCGCCGGAACGTGCGCGCGCAACGCCACATCCACCACGTTGTACGTGTTCGGCTCGTTGTCGCCGGCGCACAGTTGGGCGGTGGAGACGTCTTCGTCGCGCGCGATAATCCCCTCGGTGAGCAGGAATCCGATCGCGAGGTCGATGTCGTGCCCGGGCGTACGCATGGTCACGGCCAGCGGTGGCCTCGGCTGCCCGGCCGGCCCGACCCGGATTTCCAGCGGCTCCTCGGCCGTCAACGTGTCCGGTCGCCGGCTCGTCGACGAATCGCCGACATCGATGCGCACCACGCCACGTCGTGCCGTTACCCGACCCATACCTGCCATCTTGCACCGTCGGCGCGACGTGGTGCGACAACCGGTGGCAAGCTCGGTCTCGATGTCCGATCTTCCGTTCACGTCGATCGTGCTCGCGGGCGGCGCCGCCCGCCGCCTCGGCGGAATCGACAAACCATCGGCTCGCGTGGCCGGCGTGTCCATGATCGAACGAGTGCTGGCCGCCGCCGGGCCGTTCGGCCGGACCATCGTCGTCGGACCCGCGAACGGACCGGTCGACGTACCCACGGTCCAGGAATCACCGCCGGGCAGCGGTCCGGTCGCGGCGATCGGCGCGGCGTTCGCCGCGGTCGAGACCGAGATGGCCGACGTGGTCGCGATCCTCGGTGGGGACTTGCCACTGTTGACCGCCGATGCGATCGCCGAGTTGCGTACCGTAGCGGCGCGCGGTCGCGTTGACGGCGCGGTCTATGTCGACACGGGCGGTCGGCGGCAGTGGCTGTGCGGGGCGTGGCAGTGCGCGTCCGTCGCCGGTCGCCTCGCGTCGCTTGTCGACGGCCGTGGGAGCCTTGAGGGCGCGGCGCTCCGCGAGCTCTTCGGTGCGCTCGCGGTGGCCGAGGTCGTCCGCGCCGATGACCTGCGACCGTGGTTCGACTGCGATACCGAAGACGACATCCGCCAGGCCGAGGAGTGGTTAACGCGATGAATGCGCTCGATGAGTGGACCGAAGCCGTACGCGGCGCGTTGCGGCTCGATCCGATCGATCCGAAGCTGGTGCTCGACCTCGCCCGCGATGTCGCGCACGGCGTGCTACGCCCGGCGGCGCCGCTGACCGCCTACCTGGTCGGCATCGCCGTCGGTCGCGGCGCCGAGCCGCAGGCGGCCGCCGCCGCGGTGAATGAGTTAATCGCAACCTGGACCCCGACACCGTCCGGCGAACCGGACGGCGGCCCTCGCAACGATTGAGCGCCGGCTGACAGCGTTAGTTCGGCCGACCGCGTTAGCTCGACCGACCGCAGTACGCATTCCCGGTGAGGAGACATATCGTGACATCCGACCCGCACGGTCCGGTGATCTCGGTGATGCTGGCCGTGTCCGATGCCGCCGAGGCCGCGGCATGGTATGCGAAGGCGCTGGGAGCGACCACGTTGTGGGATGTCGGCAGCGTCGTGGGGCTCACGGTCGAGGGCGCGCCGTTCTTTCTCGGCGAACCCTCGAACAATCGCTGGGACACGCCGCACACGGTCGGCACGAGGACCGTACGCGTCGAGGTTTTCGTCGCCGACCCGGACAGCTTCATCGCCCGTGCGGTGGCCGCCGGGGCGGACGGCGCGTTCGACGAGATCCGGGATCACCAGATGCCGTGGGGCGTTCACCGGCAGGGTAGCTTCGTCGATCCGTACGGCCACCTGTGGCTGGTCGGGGACAAGTCGCCACTGCACGCCCATCCGCCGGTGCCTTCGTGACGTCGGTGTCTGCGTAACGTCGGTGGCTGCGTAACGCCCGGTCTAAGTAAGGCCCGGTCTGCGTAAGGCCGGGGTGGCCGTAAAGACCGTGTCGCCATGAGCCCGTGTGACGTCGGTGTGCCGATAAGCCGGGCCAGGGCTGACATCGGCACGTTGCCATGCCAGGATTCCCACGGCGGTGGTCGGACCAGCGGAAATGCCGCGCCACAGCCGCCGGGGGAGGCGCAGACGATGCCGCGGTCGCGACGGTTGGCGCGTGCGGTCGCATGCGGCCTGCTCGCTCTCGCCGCGGCGGC
>DATCXD010000632.1:0-15038 GCA_036566005.1 Micromonosporaceae bacterium
CGCGCCATCGTCATCGGTAGCTACGTGGCTGACGGACCGGGGCGACGCTATAGCCGATCTTGAGGCGTCTAGGGCTCCTGTCGATTGTGTGCCGCATCAGCGACGGATGGGCCGCTATGGATCTGCGAGAAGCAGTAGTACAGGGCGATCGCGAAGTGGGCCAGCAGGCACAGCGGCGCGCTGAATATGGCCACGACGACGGTCCCGACGTAGAGCAGTAGGCCGACAGCACTGAAGCGAACGATGGATGCTCTTACGGCGACCGGGTCTACACCGTCGGCGAGCAGCGCCGGCTTGTACGCGATGTAGGCATACAGTCCAGCGAAGGCGCAAGACATCGCGACCATCACTGCCGAGTAGACAACTGCCGCTGTACGCGCTCCGGAACCGGCGGTGAGATACGTCGCGAGCAGATGCGTGGTGTACGGAATCGTAACGACCGTCATGAGCAACAGAAGATTCAGGAACAAGGCGATCCGATCGATGCGTCCGATCAGCTCGAATACCGTGTGGTGATTTACCCAGATGATCCCGATGATGAGGAAGCTCGTCACATACGATCCGTAGGCTGGCCATTCCCGGGCCAGGGCATGGGCGAGCGAGCCGTGCAGTTCGTTTCGTGGGGGCACGCTCAGATCGAGAACGAGCAGTGTGATGGCGATAGCGAGGACGCCGTCGCTGAATGCTTCTGTGCGCTTCGTGTCGCTCACTTGATAATTGTAGGTACGCGAACCCGTACCAATCGTGGCAAGCGGCCGCCGCGCCCGACTATTTGGAGCGATGGCTGACGTTGGCGAAACCATTCGGACCGCGGGCCAGCCCGATGCCGTGGCTGGTACGCACCGGCACGTCAGTGCGAAGTCGTTCCGGGTGGTACGCAGACGGTGATCGCGGCCGGGACGACATGCGCTTTGATCCGCTTCGTCTTTGGCCGGGCGCCGCCGTCGAGCTCGTAGGCCGCCGGCACGCCGAGCTTGATGGAGATCCGCTTCGCGCGGGTCGTACGGATGAACGGCGATGAGTGGGCTGTGCCGGTGCCGATGTGGCCGAGCAGCCGCGCCCATTGGAGGGGGCCCTGAGCTGTGCTGACGCCGATATCGAGCCAGCCGTCGTCGGGGCTGGCGTCGTCGAAGACCCGAACACCGCCGAGGATGGTGCCGACGTTGCCCAATAGCACGCAGGTCGCGTCACCCTCGAACCAGGACGTACCATCAATCTTGATCTTCAGATGTGCCGGGTCCATGCCTATATTGCGCAGGCCGGCCCTCAGGTAGGCAAGGCGTCCGAGTCTCGTCTTGAGGCCACGGTCGGCGTCGCGGATCATGTCCGCGTCGAAGCCGACTCCGGCGAGGACGGCGAAGTGTTCGCCGGCGATCCATCCGAGGTCCAGTTGCCGGCGCTGGCCGTAAAAGCCGATGTGCACCGCGTCGGTGAGGTCCTGTGGGATACCGAGGTTGTGCGCCAGCAGATTCGCTGTGCCGGCCGGAATGATCGCCATGCTCGCATCGGAGCCCACGAGTGCGTCGGCGCATCGTTGGACCATGCCGTCGCCGCCCCATACCAACAGCAGATCCGCACCCTTCTTGAGCGCCTTACGCACCTTCGCGGGCGCCTTCCTGCTCTTGGGTACCTCGTACCAGATCACCTCATCGGTGCGTTCGACAGCTATCAACGTACGGAGTTCATCGAGGCCGCCGCCGATGGTTTTGCCCTGGTGCGCGATCACCGCGACGCGGCCAAGCTTCGGCCGGCGAGGGCGAGGTTGACCGGCGGGAATGGAGTAAACGGCGTGCTCGGTGGAGGTACTCACCTGTCGGTTGTACCCATCGAAGCCGTCGGCTACCCGTGATGCGACCCGACGGAAACAGAGATTGACCTGGCTCGGGCTGTCGGAGCGCTACTCGCCCGGGCCGGTGCTTATGGGGTGGCTTGGAAGCCGGTCGTCGGTCTTCACACGTGGACGGCGCAGCGCGGTGGCACCGCTTCGCGCCGGCGCCACCGCGTTGGGCCCAACCATCACATTGCCGCGCGGTCACCCACATTGCTGCGCAGTCACCGACGCGGTGACGGCGCGGCGGTACGTCGTCAGCTTCCTGACGTCAACTGACCGACGAGACCATGGGACTCGTCGTCGGGTCCGGCACTGAACCACATCGTTCCGACGCCGCCGGTGCTTGCCGTACCCGGCAGAAGTGCCCAAAGCCCGTCAATAGTGATGGGGCGGTTGTGCGTGTCACGCAGTTGGCCGGCGAAGTGGCCGTCGGTGAACACGTTGATCCGGCCATCGCCGAAGTTGCCCACCAGCAAGGAGCCGGCAAGGTCGCCGAACCCAGCCGGTGCGATGGCCAGACCCCATGGTGCATTAAGCGTGCCGTGGCTTGCGATGCGGTGCACGCTCAGGCCGAAGTTGGTGTACTCGTCGACGATGCCGAGGCGGGGCCGTGCACCTCATCCGTACCGCCGGAGCCCTGCTTGGCGTACGTGACGATGACGCTATCGTCATTGACGAGGATGTTGAACGGTGCGTACCCCTTGGGCAGGTGCCGGTCACGGAAGAACGAACCGGGGAGAGTCACGAGGTGGAAGCTGCTGTCGAACACGTCCACCCGCCCGTTGTGGAAATCGGCCGCGAGTAGAAACGCCCGAACTGTGTGTGCGCGAGCGCCAGCGACTTGAACACAGCACCCGGCACGTGCGCGACAACCGCCGCGGTCGTGCCGCTCACGTTGCGATTCCATGCGGTGATGTCACCGCCCTTGCTGGCGAATATGAACGACGCGGCCGCGGACCCTCCGGGACCGGATACCACGAAGCCGGTGGTGTCGTTGAAGACCGTTCCCGTCGGCGCACCGCCCGGGATGGTCACGGTCAGCGCCACTTTGGCGACGCTGGCACCACCAAGGCCTCCGCTGTAGAGGGTGGCGGTGTTCGTACCGTTGTTGACTGACCACAGTGGGCTGGTCGGCGATAACGACAGCCCCCACGCGTTTGACCAGGTCCGTATCGCTGATGTTCGCCTTTCCCGGCTGGTCGCTGACTTGATTGATCTGGGTGAACCCCGCCGTCGGAGCACCCGAGTTGTGGGACGACGCCTCCGACGCGAACGCCGGAGAACCCACGAATGCCACGAGTGCTGCTGCGAAGCCGGCAATAACCGTCCTTCTACGCACGATGACCCCTTCCGTTGAGATGAGGTCCGAGGGAAATACGCAGCCGCTTTCCGCGACGCCCGCCGTCGTTCGTGGTCGGTCGGAAAATGGCACGAGCCGGTTACACCCGGCGTCCTCCGCCACGCGCGCCGCTCGCCACGACCGGAAGTGATCACCGACCTCGATCGAATCCGACCGATTGGACGTCCCGACGTTCGCATTGCCGACATGCTCGCCGCGTACGGATGACTCAGTGCGACGCGCGGTCGCGCCTGTCCGATCTAAAGTCAAGGCGTGGACGCACAACGGAACCCTCGCGTTGACGACTACATCGCCGGCCTACCCCAGTGGCAGCAGGCGATCTGTCGGGAAATTCGCGACCTCGTGCACGAGGCCGACCCGGCCGTCGAAGAGACGATCAAGCGTTCGGTCCAGCCGTACTTCGTGCTCGACGGCAACATCTGCGCTCTGCTCGGTACGAAGGATCATGTGAACGTCTTCATCTACGATCCGACCGTTGCCGACCCCCACAACGTGATCAACCAAGGACACGGCAACACCACGGCCAGGGCGATCCAGATCTACCGCGACGATCACATCAACTCAGCCGCGATCCTTGCCGTATTCCGTGCCGTCATCGCCAACAACCGGGCCGGCGGCTGGCGACGACTCGCCCGATGACTCGCTCGATGACTCGCCGAATGAACAAGCGGTCAGATCCAACTCCGCTGCCCCGTACCAGATGTCGGCACCGTTGCCCGCAGCCGCGCAACATCTGCCTCCGATTGAAGGGTGCGCAGGCAGTCGACGGGATCGGCGGCGGGAGGTCATTTGCTGCACGCAGTCGCCCGACGGGACAATCATTGAACTCATGGTTGTCGCCGCCGGTTGGCCTACCACCGCCGAGGAGTTGATCGCTACGCAGTTGGCGCTGGCCCAGGCCACGCCACCGCTGTGGGAGCCGCCGGCCCGACCGACCGTTGGCGGCTGCTTCGCGTGTTTCTCCCGCGGCAGCAGTGGCCCGGGCCTGGCGGGCGAGCCCGGCTGGGCGGCCGCGGCTGTCTACCGTGGCCGGCAGTGCGTCGTCCGAGCCTCGATTGAGGGCCGGGCCGGCGCACCGTATCTTCCGGGGTTGTTCGCTCTCCGTATCGGAGCCCTGCTCGAGAATGCGGTCCGGTCCCTGCCGACGCGGCCTGACGTACTGATCGTCGACGCGACCGGGCGCGACCATCCACGGCGAGCGGGTCTCGCCCTCCATCTAGGAGCGGTGCTCGGCATGCCGACGATTGGCATCACTCATCGCACGCTGCTGGCCGACGGGGACTGGCCGACGGAAGATCGGGGTGCGCAGAGCCCACTGCTGCTGGACGGTGTGTTGGTCGGGTTCTGGCTACGCACTCGGGATGGGCGGCGCCCGTTGGCCGTCCACGCTGGTTGGCGAACCGATCCCGCGTCAGCCGTTCGTGTCGTGCTGGCCGCCGCACACCACCGCACCCCCACACCGCTGCGGGAGGCCCGCCGATTGGCGCGCACCGCCCGAGCGGGCGGATGACACGCCGCGCTGCGGCTCGCCGTCGCCGATGCGCATCTCGCGGCCGGCTCCGGAGTCACCTCCACCGACGTCGACGCGAAATGCAAGCGCAGACCCGGGTGATCGGTAGCATGCTTGGCGGCATGACTGGATCGGATCCGAAAGCGGAACTGCATTTCTACCTGACCCGGGCCCGCGACGCGTTGCTCTGGAAGACGGACGGACTTTCCGAGTACGACGTCCGCCGCCCGCTGGTGTCGACCGGCACCAACCTCCTCGGGCTCGTCAAGCACGTTGCGAGCGTCGCCGCCGGGTACTTTGGCGAGTGCTTCGGCCGGCCTTTTGCCGAGCCAATGCCCTGGCTGGACGATGGCGCCGAACCGAATGCCGACATGTGGGCCACCGCGGAGGAGTCGCGGGAGCAGATCGTGGGCCTGTACCGCGCCGCCTGGGCGCACGCCGACGCCACTTTCGACGCGCTTCCGCTCGACGCGACCGGCGAGGTCCCGTGGTGGCCGCCGGAGCGGCGGCGCCCGACCCTGCACCGGGTCACCGTCCACATGATCGCCGAGACCGAACGGCACGCCGGCCACGCCGACATCGTTCGCGAACTCATCGATGGATCGGTGGGCGTCCGCGCCGGGTACGCCAATCCCCCCGACCACGACCCGGCCTGGTGGATGACCTACCGCGACCGGGTGGAGCAGGCCGCCAAGGACGCTGCAGCGCGTTAACCTCTACAAGATCGCCAACGTGGCCTAGCGCCCGGCAAAGCACGCCACGGACATCTGCCGCCGCGTCTCCGCTCTCCGGCAGACTGTGCCGCCGCGGTGACGCCGCAGCAGCGGAACGCCACGCGTGCAGATGACGCTCTATGCAAGTCCTCGGTTGATGACGGCGAGGACGATGCTGATGGCGCGTTCGATCTCCGGCTCGGGCAGCTCACGCAGCGGTCCATCGAGCAGCAGGCTGGACAGGCCGTGCACGGCCGACCATGCCGCGTACTCCGCGCCGTCGCGGCGCTCAGGCGTCAGTGCGCCGACTTCGACAAGCTCGTCGAGCCGCGCGCTGAGAACGTCGTACGGATTGGGTATCGGCTCCGCACTGGTGCCGTGCGCGTGTGCCGGGTTGGGCGGTGGCCCGTTGGCGGCATGGGATTGTGCAGAGCTGAACGCTGTACGGAACCACCCCTGTTCGGTGCGCGCGAAGTCGATGTAGGCGCGCCCGATGGCCTCCAGTCTGGCCGCTGCGCGGCGGGCGCGGTCGCGGGTGGTGACGAGGTTCATGCGCTCGATCATCAGCAGGCTGAGCTCGCTCATGCAGCGCTGCGCGACCGCCGCAAGCAGGTCCTCCTGGTTGGCGAAGTGTCGGTAGACGGCGTTGTGCGAGACGCCGGCCCGGCGTGACGCCGCACGGAGTACGACGGCGTTGGGTCCGCCCGTCCGAGCCAGCTCCACGCCTGCTTCGACGAGCGCTGCCCGCAGATTCCCGTGGTGGTAGCCGCGGGTTTCGCCGCGCGGACCATCCGCTTCACGAACCATGTTGACAGTGTCTACTTCATGTGCCACCCTTGTCAAATGGATGTGGCCATTGTCAACATCATCTCTCGGAATCGGAGCTTGTCATGCCTGAACTGACCGCGCGGCGGCGGATGTTGGTCCTGGCGACCGTGTGCTTGGCGGCGTTCGCCATCAACCTGGACACCACGATTGTGAACGTTGCGCTTCCTGATCTCAGTCGCCAGCTCGACGCAACGACGCGTGACCTGCAATGGATCGTCGACGGCTACAACCTCGCATTCGCGGCGCTGGTGCTGACCGCTGGCTCGGTCGGGGACCGATTCGGCCGTAGGCCTGCGCTGCTGATGGGCCTGGCCGGCTTCGCGCTGTCCAGCGGCGTCGGAGCGATTGTCGGCTCGGCGTCGGCGTTGGTGGCAGTGCGCTTTGTCATGGGCGCCAGTGCGGCGGTCATCTTCCCGACCACGCTGTCGATCATCACGAACGCATATCCGGACCGTCGCCAGCGCGCGAAGGCCATCGGCGTCTGGGGTGCCGTGACGGGACTCGGTGTCGCCGTCGGGCCGGTCACCGGCGGGCTGTTGCTCGCCCACTTCGGCTGGCCATCGGTGTTTGTCGCGCTCGTCCCGGTCGCCATGCTCGCACTGGCCGCTACGTGGGCCTGGGTGCCGGAATCCAGTGACCCGTCGCAGGCGCGGCTGGACCTGCCCGGCCTCTTGTTGTCCTCCGCGGCGATCGGCATGTTGGTCTACACGATCATCGAGGCGCCCGGCCGCGGGTGGAGCAACACGGCGACCCTCTTCGGGTTCGCCGCCACAGCCCTGCTCGTCGCCGCGTTCGTCGCCGTGGAGCGTCGCCGGCCCCGGCCGATGATCGACCTCACGCTGTTCCGCACGCCGGCGTTCTCCGCCGCCAGCGCGTCGGTGACTGTGGCGTTCTTCGCCCTGTTCGGGTTCATCTTCCTAGTCACGCAGTATTTCCAGTTCGTGCGCGGCTACGGCACCCTGTCGACCGGAGTGCGGATCCTGCCCGTGGCGGCGACCATCGCTCTCGGCTCTGTTGGCGGTGTCATACTCGCCGGCCGGATCGGGACGCGCCCCGTCGTCGCCGCGGGCCTGACGCTGCTGGGCTCGTCGTTCGCGTGGATCGCGCTCTCGCCGACGTTCATGCCCTACGACCGCATCATCGGCCAGATGGTGCTCATGGGCCTGGGTCTCGGTATGACGACCGCTCCGGCCACCGAGTCGATCCTCAGCGTGCTGCCACCGGCCAAGGCCGGCGTCGGGTCAGCCGTCAACGACGCGACCCGTGAGGTCGGTGGCACCCTGGGCGTGGCGGTCCTGGGCAGCATCTTCACCAGCCTCTACGCCCACCACCTCGTCACGACCTCGTTTCGTGGCCTGCCAACCCACGTCGTCTCGACCGCGCAGAACTCGGTGGCCGCAGCACTGGCCACCGTCGGCCACGTGACCAACGGCCAGACACAGCAGCAGCTCCTCGACGGCGTGCGAACGTCCTTCATGAGCGGCTTCCATATCGCGTGCATCGTCGCCGCCGGTATCTGCCTGCTCGGCGCGGCCGGCGCGTTGCTGCTGCCCGGACGCACCAGCCAACCATCGATCGAGCCGACCGTGCGCGTACCCGCCACGGTCGACGCCTAACTTCCGCCGTCGTGCCTCAACTCGTTAAGGAGCCATCGTGACCTACACCGAAACCGACGTTGCCGCGTCGATAGAGCGCCTCTCCGGGACCAACCTCGCCGCACTGACCCAGAACCAACGAGATCAGCTTGACCAGTTTCACGCCGGCGGGCCGGAGGCGGTCGACCGGATTCTGGCCAATCTTCGACTCGCCCCCGGGATGACCGTCCTCGATGTCGGCTCCGGACTGGGCGGACCGGCCCGGCAGGTCGCCCGGAGCGCCGGCTGTAACGTCGTCGGCGTCGACATCACGGCCGCTTACGTCGATGCCGCTCGGGCGCTCACGGACGCCGCGGGCCTAGCCGAACGGGTCCAGTTCTGCTGCACTGACCTCGCCGCCCTCGAACCACGCATGTTCGATGCCGCTTACACCATGCACGTCCAGATGAACGTCGCGGACAAGAAGGCCTTCTTCTCCGAGATTGCCAGGCGACTGCGGCCCGGAGCACGTTTCGAGACCTTCGAAGTCTGTCGCAACGGCGACGCCGAACCAACGCCGCCGCTGCCGTGGTCGCTCGACGGCACCGACAGCTTTCTGGCTACCCCCGAAGAGTTGCGTTGCACCATCGAGTCCGGCGGCTTCCGGCTCGTCGAATGGGTGGACGAGACCGCGTGGATTCGTGAATGGTTCGGACACGCAGCCGCGCGCATTGCGGCCGGCACAAGCCACGCCACCCTGCCGGCACTCCTGACTAGCGGACCGACCCGCATGATGAACTACGCAGCAGCTGTCGCGAGCGACATCGTATCGATCCACCGCGGCTCGTTCACTGTCGTGAAAACTCTCGCTAACGTCAGCGCATGACGGATCGGATCACGGGCAAGCAGTTCGATGAGTCTCCCGGCGTCGAGGATTGGCGCGCACTGTGGGGTGGCGGCTTCGCATGCACGTACTTTCAAACTGGGTCCTTCGCCACTGGTGCCGCGCTCGTCCATGCGATCAGCGAGCTTACGGCTGCGGCGAACCACCATGTCGACGTTGACCTGCGACCCGAGGGTGCGACCGTTCGGCTGTTTACCCACGACCCTGCAGGGCTGAGCAACCACGATGTCGAGCTTGCTCGAGAGATCTCCGCGACCGCACGCAGGCTCGGCGTGTCGGCCGACCCATCCGGCGTGCAGCATGTGCAGGTCACGATCGATGCGCTCGTCACTGCCGAGGTGCGACCATTCTGGCGCGCGGTGCTCGGCTATCAGATGGGCGGCGACGAGGACCTGCGCGACCCGCATCGCAGCGGGCCGCCCTTCTGGTTCCAGCAGATGGACGCGCCGCGTCCGCGGCGCAACCGCATCCACATCGACGTCTATGTGCCGCGCGATCACGCAGAGGCGCGCATCGCAGCGGCTCTGGCCGCGGGCGGCCATATCGTGAACGACGGGCATTCACCCGATTGGTGGACGCTGGCCGACGCCGAGGGCAACGAGGTCGACCTGGCCATCTGGGGATAGGCCGTCCCGCGGAGACCATCACGGGAGGCTAGGGCAATGGCCACACGGTGCTCCGGCGACCGCTGGACAAACGACGATCAATCTATGACCGGATTGTGAACGCCCCCTGCCACCCTGGTGCTCCCCTGACAACGCACATGCCGAAGGAGCTTGTCATGCTGGTGCTCACCCCCGGTGCCGGGCGTTACCTGTGCGCCGCTGCCATGCTGGCCGGATTCGGGGCCCTGACCGCATGTCACGGCGGTACCACGACATCCCCAGGAGCAGCATCGGGTGCGCAACCTACGACGGCCGCCGCAAAGTCGGGCTGGACCACGGTGGCGACATTCCGGGGCGATGGCGGTAGCGACGGCAAGGGGGCCGACTTCACCATTCCAGCCGGCAAGGTACGCGTTATGTGGACAGTCCAACCCAATGACGTAGGGCCGGTGCCGCTCATGTGGGAGATCGACGGCGTCCTCAACGGCGCGGAAGTCCCCTACGGCGGGACCAACTGCGCCTCCTGCGACGGGCAGCAAACCTACGACGTCGGCCCGTTTCGCGCGGGAACGTATCACCTGAAGGTACTGACGTCGCGACCATGGACCCTGACGGTCGAGGAACAGTCGTGACCCGATCCTGACCACGGTCTCGCATCGGAGACCGCAACCAATCGATGGCTCATCGGCCACTCCCGCGGTGCGGCTTATGCCAGTGGCATCTTGCACGCCGTTGGCCAACTTTCAAGACCGACACCCGTCGGTACGGCCGTGAGTCGCCGCCGTGGAGAGCCGACCTCTGCCGGCAAACGATCCGGGATCGCCGGCCATCTCGGGCCGCGGGCCTCGACGAGATGACCCCAGCCGCGCACGATAGTCACGTGGTTGCCATCATCGATGCGCTACTGAAAAGTGACGAGCCGGCGGTCCGCTGGAAGGTGCGGTCCCGGGTGCTCGACGAGGATCCCGAGTCCCGGCCGATGGTACGCCTGCGCAATGAGATTCGCCGCTCGCCGCGGGTCCGCACGCTGGTGGAGTGCGCGGCCGGTGCGTCGTACCGGAAATGGTCCGGTGGTCACTGGGTGCTGATCACACTCGCCGACATCGGCTATCCCCCCGGCGATCGGGAGCTTGAGCCGCTGGCCGAGCGGGTCATGCAGACGTGGCTCGCGCCTCGCTACTATGCGGAGTTCGAGACCGCGACGTCGCAGCACAAGCAGGCGGCGGTACCCCTGATGAACGGTCGCTACCGGCGATGCGGGTCGCAGCAGGGCGGTGCGCTACTGGCCGCGGTCACCCTCGGTGTGCAGACGGCGGCGGCCGATCGACTCGTCGAACGCCTGCTCCACTGGCAGTGGCCGGACGGCGGCTGGAACTGCAGCCGGAAACCCACCGCCGCAACCTCGTCGGTCTACGAGACGTTGCTGCCGATGCGTGGTCTGGCCGCATATGCGCGTGTGCATCGCGATGCGGCGGCACGTGACGCGTGCGACCGAGCCGCCGAAGTGCTGCTGACCCGGCGAATGCTGTACCGGCGGACGACAGGCACCCTGATCCGTGCCGAGTGGGCGAAGCTGCATTACCCGAGCTACTGGTACTACGACGTGTTGTCGGCCGCGAAGGGCTTGGCGGAGGCCGACCTGCTCGGCGACGACCGCTGCCGGGACGGCCTCGACCTGCTGGAGAGCAAACGACTACCGGACGGCGGGTGGGCCGCCGAGGGTAAGTACTACAACGCGCCGGGCGCGCGTGGTCAGGCTGAGATCGTCGGATGGGGTGGCATCAACGCGCGCAAAGCCAACGAGTGGGTCACCGTCGACGCGCTCGCCGTGCTGCACGCCGGCGGGCGGCTCTGAACGAACGCGGTACGCCAGCCCGCCTCGACAATGAGTCAGCGCTGCGACCATGCGCCGTTAACGCCATGGCGCTACACGACGTGAAACTCGATCCGGTAGACCAGAGTGTCATCATTGATTGGACCAGCATGCGCGGCCCGATTGCGGAGCGACTCTCGATCACGCTCACCCGCGCGGCGAATGTCTGCCGTGGTCACAGCCGAGAAGGGCAGTAGTTCAAGCGAGTCAATCTCGACAACGACGCCTGCGGTCGCATAACGACCACCGGACTTAACCTTCGGGCGGGCCCAGAGCCGGATCGACACCGTGATCTCGCCGCTCGCCACACCCTCGCGTAGTTCGGCACTGAACATCACCCCTCAAACCTAAGCCTCAATGGACCTCGCGGTGAGCACCGAGTAGTCAACGATGAGCCGCGCGCTCGACCCGTCCGGGCCTGACGGTCAGCGTCGTACGTCGACAAGTCGCGACACCAGAGCGATGAACTGACGCTGCTGGGCCGCCGTCAGCGGGGCGAGGAACTCGTCCTGGATGCCGTCGATGACTTTGTCGAGCTCGAGAAGCTGTTCGACGCCTTCCGCTGTGATCGTGACGATGTTCCGGCGCTTGTGCTCAGGATCGACCGATCGCTCGACCAGGTTGCGGGACTCGAGCTCGGTCAGGGCAGCGGTCACGTCGCTACGATCGATCCCGGTCTTCCGGCCGAGCTGGGCCTGACTTGCAGGACCCCCCTCGTCCAGCGCGGCGAGGAGTCGGTAGTGGTAGCCGCGCAGTCCGCCGCCGTGGGCCTCGAAACCCGCGCTGAGCAGCCCCGAGGAGCGTATGTACGCCCGACCGACCAGCCAGGTTGCGCGTCCGTCGAGGCGGGTCAGCCAGCGGCCGCTGTCGTGATGAGGGGTGGGCACGCGTCAAGCGTAACAGTTGTAGGTCGCGCCAACACTTGTTATGTTGGCTAGACCAACATAGACGCGACCACATCGTCAAGGAGATCTGACAGTGAACCCGTCGCCAAGGATCAAGCCTGAACGCGTTCTCGTCGTCGGCCGCAGCCCCAATGTGCTGGTCGCCACCGTCGACATCCTGCGAGCCAAGGGCTACTCCGCAGACGTGACGAACCAGTTCGACCGGGTCCTCGATGACTACGACGTCACCGACCTGCTTCTCCGCGTCATCGCCGACGTACAACACCGCGATGTCAGTCCGAAACAACCTTCGCCAGAAGCAGCCGATCACGTCGCAGCGCGTCAGCTCAATCCGCACGATCGCCCTCTAGATTGATGTACATGTTTACGACGGCGCTGGTTAATCTCTACACCCGTGACATCGAAGCCGGCCTGCATTTCTACCGCGATCTTCTTGGCTTCACCGAGACCTTCCGCACTCCGACCGAGGGCATTCCCGAGCATGTCGAACTTCGGTTGAACGGGTTCACTGTCGGCCTCGGTACGGTCGAGGCAGCCGTGAGAGTGCACGACGTTGTCGCCGCGCCGGGTAGCCCGGCGATGGTCCTCGTGGTGTGGACTGACGATGTCGACACCGCCTACCGGACGCTGGTGGCCGCGGGGGTGCCTGCGGTTCAGCCGCCTCACAACACCGGCAACAACAACCGCAATGCGCTGCTGCGGGATCCCGACGGAAATCTTGTGGAGATCGTCGCCAAGGCTTCCTGAGATCAAGCGTCGGCCGCTCGGCGACGGCGGACAGCGGCCGTACAGGGCATTGCCCATATCGCCTACGGCCCGGGCCCGTCGTGCCAGACATCGTGTCCTACCTCGCCTGGCTCTTGCGGGCCCGGTACGCGGTCACCGCGGTCCGGTTGCCGCACCCCGCGTCGCAGAAGCGTCGGGACCGGTTCTTCGACAGGTCGATCATGACGTTGCCGCATCCCGGGTACTCGCAGATGCGCAGCCGCGCGAGTTCCCCGCCCCGGACCACGTCGGCGAATGCCATCGCGGCCTCGACCGCCAGCCGTTGGGCGAGCGGCGCCCGCGGCGAGGTGGCGTGCACGTGGTACGGCTCGTCGTCGTGGCGTACCAGTTGGGGGAGGGCGTGGGACTCGCGGAGCAGTCCGTTGACGATCTCCACAACCCCGGCCTCGTCTGTGTGCCAGATCCGACGCAACCGGGGCCGCAGCTCGCGGACGGCCCGCAGCTCCGCGTCGGTGCGGTCGCGGCGCCCTGTCCAGCCGTACCGCGCTATGAACGCGTCGAGCGCGGCGACGTCCGGCAACTGCTCCCCGTCGCGGTCGTCCGTGTTCACCAGCGCAGTCGCGGAGACCAGCGCCTCCTCCGTGTCATGGGCAAAAAGCAACTTGACTCCTGTCAGAGCGCCCGCTAGCGTCATCAGCGTAACGCACTTTTGCCCATGACAGCTAGGAGGCCGTCGTGCCGTCGCAACGGTCAACCGGGGTCGGGCTGGGCATCGCCGTGATGTCCGCCATGACGTTCGCGACGTCGGGCACGTTCGCCCGGTCGCTCATCGACGCCGGCTGGTCGCCCGAGGCCGCTGTCGCCGCCCGGGTCGCGATCGGCGCGCTGGTGCTGGCGGTCCCAGCAGCGCTGGCGCTGCGTGGCAACCGGTCCGCGCTGCGCCGGGGTGCCCCGACGATCGCGGCCTACGGGCTGTTCGCCATCTGCGCCGCCCAGGTGAGCTTCTTCAACGCCGTGCGTTACCTACCTGTCGGCGTCGCGCTACTACTGGAGTACCTCGGCATCGTGCTGGTCGTCGGCTGGATGTGGGCGGTGCACCGGCAGCGGCCACGCCGGCTGACGGTCGCCGGCGCGGTGGCCGCCGCGATCGGGCTCGCGTTCGTACTTGACGTGACGAGCGCCGGCCGCCCGGACCCGGTCGGCGTGCTTTGGGGCCTCGGCGCGGCGGTGGGTCTCGCCGCCTACTTCGTGCTTTCTGCTCGCGCCGACGCCGGCCTCCCGCCGACCGTGCTAGCCGGCGCCGGCATGGCGATCAGCGCCATCGCCCTGTTCGGGCTCGGGCTACTCGGGGCCTTCCCACTCGACATGACGTTCCACCAGGTGGTCCTCGCCGGGCACCGGGTGAGCTGGCTGGTACCGGTACTCGGGCTGTCCGTGCTGGCGGCCGGCTTCGCGTACGTCGCGGGCATCGCCGCGGCCCGGATCCTCGGAGCGCGGCTGTCCTCATTCATCGGCCTCACCGAGGTGCTGTTCGCGGTGCTAATCGCCTGGCTCGCGCTCGGTGAGCTGCCAAGCAGCCACCAATTCGTCGGCGGGCTGCTCATCCTGGTTGGGGTGACGCTTGTCCGCCTCGACGAACGCCGCCGGCCCGAGACCCGGCCCGCCGTCCTTGTCGATGCCGACGGGGTCGCCGGTGACCCGGTGCCCGCGCTGCGATCCTAGGTGTACTGACCACGGCCGCGGTTGGCGACGGTTCGTCGACGGTCACCGCATGAGGTCCCGCGCGACCGGCACGACGCGATCGACCCACCACGCGAGTTCGGTCGCGTCCGTGGTCTTCGACCAGCCGAGTTGCAGGAACCCGCCAACGAGCGCGAGGCCGAGTTGCCGATTCCACCATTCGGCGGTGTCGATGCCCAGCAACTCGAGCGCATCGCGATAGGCCGCGATCGCGTGCTCCTTCGACTCGGGCAGCCGATCGCAGTTCACCGCGAGATACCACGCCAGGTCAGTCAGCGGCGCCGCTCGCCCGGGCCACCCCCTGTCGAGCAGGATTGTGCGCCCGTCCGGGTGCGCGCCGAGATTGCCGAATTTCCAGTCGCCATGGATCAGCGTCGCCGGCGTCTCGCCGAACGCCGCGACCAACGGCGCCGGATCGGTGACCAGCGCCAGCGCAAGCTCATGCGCGTCCGGCGCGGCGGCGCGCAGT
>DATCXD010000647.1:0-2014 GCA_036566005.1 Micromonosporaceae bacterium
TGGCCGATCTCGCGCACCTGCGGCTCCTACACCCAGCGGCCGCATGACCGCCGCGAGCTGGGTTCCGGGTGCCGACGGCTCGCCGTACGGTGTGCAGACCCTGCCGTACGGTGTGTTCCTTCGTGGTAGGCAGGTGCCGACCGTCGGCGTACGCGTGGCGGATTTTGTTCTTGATCTCGCGGCGGCCGAGCGGGCCGACCTGGTCGATGCCAGCGGGGCGTTCTTCGCGTCGACGTTGAACGCGTTCATGGCGCTCGGTGCGACTGCCTGGGATCGGGTGCGCGGACAGCTCGTCGGCTTGCTCACCGATCCAACGGCCCGACCCGCGGTCGAACCGCTTCTGGCGCCGCTGGCCGAGTGCACGCTGCTGCTGCCGTTCGAGGTCGCGGACTACGTGGATTTCTACTCGTCGGAGGCGCACGCGATCAACGTCGGGCAGATCTTCCGTCCGGGCCAACCGTCGCTGCAGCCGAACTGGAAACACCTCCCGGTCGGCTATCACGGACGTGCCGGCACGGTCGTCGTCACCGGCACCGATGTCGTCCGACCGCGTGGGCAACGGCGCGAGCCGGGGGAGGAGCTGCGGTACGGGCCATCCGTGCGGCTGGATATCGAGGCGGAGGTCGGGTTTGTCGTCGGTGTGCCGTCGGCCCTTGGCGAGCCGGTGGGCGCGGACGCCTTCCCCGACCACGTGTTCGGCGTCGTATTGCTCAACGACTGGTCGGCGCGCGATCTGCAGTCATACGAAACCGTGCCGCTCGGACCGTTCCTCGGCAAGTCGTTCGCGACGTCCGTCTCGGCCTGGGTGACACCACTGGCGGCGCTCGCGGCGGCGCGGGTGCCGGCACCGCAACAAGATCCGCCGGTCGCGCGCTACCTCCGCGAGACCGAACGATTCGGCTACGACCTGTCGTTGTCCGTGGCGTGGAACGACACCGTGGTGTCGCGGCCACCGTTCCGGACGATGTACTGGACGCCGGCCCAACAGCTGGCCCACATGACGTGCAACGGTGCATCGCTACGCACCGGCGACCTCTACGGTTCGGGCACCGTGTCCGGGCCGGATCGCGAGAACACCGGATCGTTCCTGGAACGTACGTGGAACGGTGCCGAGCCGGTGACGCTGGACGACGGATCGCCGCGAGGGTTCCTTCTCGACGGCGATCGCGTGACCATCAGCGCGACGGCGCCCGGGCCGGATGAGACGGTCGTCGCGCTCGGCGATGTGACCGGCGAGATCCGTCCCGCGCGCTAGTCGCGTCCTGTCGGCCGGCCGCGACCGTTGCGCTGCCTCGAATCGTCGGCTCCTGAACCCGACTTCGCCGGATAAATCGCAATTGATTCGTGATTAATGCGCGATTCGCGGGTCCTTCTGTCTTCGCCCGTACGCACCCAACCTCCCGACAGATACGGCAGGCAGTTACTGCGTCGATCGTGCGTATTCTGTTCGGACGTCGCCTCGTTGCGACGGCGTTTCTCAACCGCTTGCAAACATCGGGTCCGTCGGTCGCGGAGGAATGCATGCCCTGGCAAGTTCCCGGCTATCGACCGCGCGAAGACCTGGCCGGCGGCACTGGCCGGGTGGTGCTCGCGACCAGGGAATCCGACGGCGACCTCGTGGTCATTAAGTATCTCAATGCCGACGCTTCGCATACTTCGAACGATCTTCGCTCGGCGGTCGATGGTATTGAGGCGCTCCCCGACGGCTATTTCGTACGAATTCGTGAACTAATCCAGGACTCTGGGCATAACGCCATCGTCATGGATCCGGTGAATGGCACAACGATGCGCGCACTGATCCGTGACGACGGTGCGTTCGAGCCGGAGTCGGCGCTCATCGTTTTCCGCGACATTCTCACCGGCCTGACGTACGCCCACGCGCTTGACATCGTTCATGGCGACGTTTCGCCGGAGAACGTGATGATCAACGCGGACGGCCGCCCGGTCATGCTGAACGTCGGGGCGGCGGCGTGGAATCCACGCGAGCCGGCGTTGTCCAGCGGCGTCTATCTCG
>DATCXD010000209.1:0-3070 GCA_036566005.1 Micromonosporaceae bacterium
GGCTCGCGTCGCCGATCGGTTGTACGTCATGATGCGCATAGAGCAGCACGGTCGGCGCCCCCGGCGGGGCGGGCTTGCGCCCGATCACGGCCGGTTGGCCGCCGGCATCGACGACCGCCACATCGGGCAGACCGGCCACCCGCAACAGTTCCGCCACGGCGTTGGCCGACGCGTGGACGTGAGAATGGTCGAATCCGTCGAACGCGATGCTCGGGATCGCCACGAGACGTTCCAGGTCAGCCCGAATGCCGGGCAGGGTGGCGGCGACTCTGGCGCGTAGCTCGTCATCGGTCATGGCTGCGATCGTAGGCCAGCCGATGCGTAGCACAGCCGCGAGGCGCATTGTCCAGCCGATGCGTAGCGCAGGCGCGAGGCGCATTGTCCAGCCGATGCGTAGCGCAGCCGCGAGGCGTATCGGTGCCGCGGCCGATCCGCCGCCGGCGAAGGTTCAGCTCGCGGGTTCGTCGGGCGGCGGCGAGCCGTTGGTCCCGTTGCTTCCGGTGGTGCCGTCGTTGCGGTTGCCCATCCAGCCGCGGACCCGACTCGCACCCGACCCGACCACGTCGCCCACGCCGGAGGCGCCGTCGCCGAGCTTGCGCAGCAGGCCTACGAGCGGATCCTGGGAACGCCGGAACGAATCGCGGTAGGACTCGGCCGCCTCCTTCGCATCCCGACGGATCGAGGCGTCCTTGTCGGTTTCCCGACGCGGGTAGTCGCCGGAGAGGATCCGGGCGTACGCACCCGAGTCGATCCACTCCCGCAGGGCGGCCGCGCGCGCCACCGGCAGCGGATGCGTCAGACCGAGCAGCATCTGCAGTTTCAGCAGGCTGTCGCGCAGGTCGCCGGTCGAGTCGTACTCGCTGGCCTGCTCCAGGAATGCGGCGGTGTCGATCTCGGCCAGGTCACCGCCGCCAGCGAGCTTCATGTGCGCCCGCAACGCCGCCGCCGGATCCTGGCCCGCGAGCAGGCCGGCACGGTCGCCGGACAGCTCGGCCTTGCGCCACCACTCCTGCAAAGCGACGATCACTCCGCGCAACACGATCGCGCCGACCGGCAGCCAGGCCAGGTTCATTGACAAGCGCGCCAGGATCACCATCATCGTGCGGTAGACGGCGTGACCGCTGCGCAAATGGCCGAGCTCGTGGCCGAGCACGTACCGAAGCTCCTCGTCGTCGAGCAGTTCGACGGCGCGGTGGGTGACGGTGATGAACGGCTTGGACATGCCGATGCACGACGCGTTGATAAGCGGCGACTGCTCGACGTAGAGCTCGGGAAGTTTGTCGACGTCGAGGGTCGCGGCCGCCTCCGCGAACAGGCGGTGCACACGCGGATGTTGGCGGTGGTCGACCCGGATCGACCCGCCGAGATACATCAAACGCCAGGCCCGCTCGTTCCAGATCCCGGCAATAGCCTTGAGGACGTCGTCGAAGCCGCGCAGCTCCCGCAGCGCGGTGAGCGCACCCCGGTCGGCCGGGTGCTCCCAGGCCCGCGAGCTGATCCCGGTGAGGACGATGCGGCGTCGAGTCGGCATGTTCTCGGTGGTCATCGGCGCCATCCTCCCGTGGGTGCGCCGGCCCGGCGCAGGCACACGTATTCCTTCTCGGGATCGTGCCGCAGATCGCTCGTGCCGTCTACCACGACGTCAGCCACGTCCGCCGTACGCTCCGCTTGGAAGTACATGGTCTCAGCCGCCTGCCAATTTCGCAGGGCCGCCTCGATGTTGGCGCCGTCGCGCGCCAGCGTCCGCTCGGTGCGTGCCGCGGCGTCGCCGGTGACGAACACGGCCAGGCTCAGCTGCGCCCGAACGGCGCTGCACGCGCTGGTCACGCCCTCCAAAATCAGGACGGCCGGTACGGCGACCGGGACGACCTCCACGCCGAAACTCCGCGAGGTCCAATCATAGGGGTGGTACGCCCCCGGCCGGCCGGCCGCCAGTGGATCGAGAACCGCCGACCGCAGTGCCGGCCAGACCGACAGTTGCTCGGCCCAGCCGTCGAGGAAGGCGTCGGTCGGCACAACGGCCGTGTCGACCGGCAGCCCCGATGCGTAGCGCAGCCGCGAGGCGCCATGTCCCGCCGATGCGTGGCGCAGCCGCGAGGCGCCATGTCCCTCCGATGCGTAGCGCAGCCGCGAGGCGCCATGTAACGCGCGGGCGAGCCGGCCGGCGAACGTCGTCTTGCCCGCACCGGACGGGCCGTCGATCGCGACCAGGCGCACGCCGCCCAATCTCGCCGGCCGGGCCAGAATCTCGCGACCCAGCGCCATGAACGTATCGACGAACGGGTCGGCGATCGCGTGTGTCATCCCGCGCGCGTCACGGTGCGCCCGGCGGCACGAACGGAAGACCGGCCGGCGCGCCGTATTCGATGAGGCGCCAGAGGGCGGCGGTGTCGAGATGCGCGGCGACAAGGTCGCCCAGCACATCGAGCAGCCGCGATCGACGGTCGGCGAACACCGTGGCGGGGGCGACGGCGAAGCCGGCGCGGCCCGCATCGCGGGCGGCGGCCGCGAGGAACCGGCGGCGGAACTCGTCGGACTCGAACGCTCCGTGCCAGTGGGTGCCGTAGACACTGCCGGACACGGCGCCTTCGGGCGTTCCGTCGACCCGCTCGATGAGCGGCCGGACCCGCGACGCTTGGCTCGACACGTACCCGTGATGGATTTCGTAGCCGCGGACCTTGGCGGTCCCGAAGCCCGTGCCCACCGCGTGGCGCAGTGTCTTTCGCGACGCGAACGTCACGTCGATCGGCAACAGTCCGAGTCCCGTGACGCGTCCACGACCGCTCTCGACATCGTCGTCGATCGCGCTGGCGAGCATCTGGAAGCCGCCACAGATGCCGAGGACCGGATGCCCGGCGTCGGCGTGCGCCGTGATCGCCGTCGCGAGACCGGCCTCCCGCAACCAGTCGAGATCGGCGACGGTTGCCTTGCTGCCCGGGAGCACGACAAGATCGGCATCGGCGACCTCGGCCGGCGATGTCGTGACCCGGACGAGGACGCCCGGCTCGGCCGCGAGCGCTTCGAGATCCGTGGCGTTCGAAAGATGTGGCAGGCGTACGGCGGCCACGCG
>DATCXD010000649.1:0-3086 GCA_036566005.1 Micromonosporaceae bacterium
GCCCCGCATCAACCGCGGACACACCAACGCACCGACGATCATGATCGCCGAGCGCGCAGCCGACCTGATCGCGCGGCCCACCTGAACGCGCGGCCGACCTGATCGCGCGGCCGACCTGCCCGTCAAGATCCGTGACCTTGAAACCGTAGTGACCTCACGCCGCCAAGGTCAGGCACCTGGCCCTGCAAGATCACGGATCTTGGCCGGCGACGCTCAGGCGCCAACGGCCTGCGCCGGCGCATCAACGTCGACCGCGACGGGCGGCCGCGGGCCGGTGGGTGGGACTTCGCCGAGTCCGTACCGGTCGCGAAGATCGGCCAGCACGACCTGATAGGTCAGGCCGTCAACGTAGTTGGCGTGCCGCCGCGAAGCCAGGTAGGTCTTCCCTCCGCGCAGGTCCGGCTGGTCGGTCGCCTTGCGCGCCCGCCACGACGACCAGACCTCGCCGCCCAACTCGCGCGCCGTCGTGTCGAGGACGATGAGCTGCGCCATCTCTTCGAACCGTTGGTACGCCGCGTCGGCGAACTCGATGAAGCCGAGCACTGCCAGACCGTCGTGATCGCGGCTGAAGATGTTCAGGTAAAGTTCCGGCCGCCCGTCCCGCCACGGCAGCAGGTGGTCGTCGAGGAACGGGAGCCGGTAGTCGTAGCCCGTGGCGAAGATGACGACGTCGATGCGTTCGCTGACGCCGTCGGTGAACACGACGGAATCGTCGGTGAATCGTGCGACGTCCGGCCGCGCGATGAGGTCGCCGTGGCCGAGATGGTGCAGGACCTGCGTGTTCATGATCGGGTGGCTCGCGAGCAGTTCGTGGTCCGGCGTCGGCAGGCCGTAGCGGGTCAGGTCCCCGATCAGCTGGTCGAGGAATTTCGTCTGGTCGGTTGGGAGGCTCAGGCCGGCCGGCGGCGGCAGGACTCCCGCGAGCAGCGCATCGGTTGGTACGCCGCCGATGTGCTTCGGGATGTAGCGGTAGCCACGGCGTACGGACAGGTAAGCCTGCGACGCCAACAACGCGGCATCGCACGCGATGTCGACGCCGGAGTTGCCGCCGCCGACAACCAGCACACGGCGGCCACGGAACTCCTCCGGATCGGTGTAGGTCGACGAATGCCGGACGTCACCGCGGAACCGCTCGACGCCCGGATACTCGGGCACGTTCGGGTGCCAGTTCACCCCGGGCGCGGCGATGATCCCGCCGTACCGTCGCGTTTCGCCGGTGGACAGCGTGACATCCCACGATCCGGCCGGAGCCGACGAGGACTCGACGGGGACCGCCGTGGTGATGGCGGTATTGAACGTCACGAGGTCGGTCAGTCCCTCGGCTTCGGCGAAACCGTGGACATAGTCGCGGATCTGCCGCCACGACGGGTAATCCGGGTAATCGGCCGGCATCGGATAGCCGACGAATCCCGAGGTGTGCCGCGACGAAATGAAGTGTGCGGAGTCGTACATCGGGCTGCCGGCCGCGTCCGCGTTCCAGATGCCGCCGACCGCGCCGGCTCGCTCGTACCAGTCAAAGGGAATGCCCTCGGCCCGCAACGCGCGTGCGGCGATCAGCCCGGCCGGCCCGGCGCCGATGAGGCAGTACCGCCGCGTCCATGCCGACGGCCGGCCGAGCGTCCGCGGGCGCGACCGCAGTGTGGCCAGCGCGATCTGTCCGTAGATCGCCGGCCGCTTCGCCCGGAGCCACAATCCCGCGACGACGCCACCGACCAACACCGCGCCGAGCAGCCACGGCAGGTCATCGATCACTGGGTTGCGCGTGCCGACCAGCGTCGGGAAGTAGGCGGTGGCGAGCACGAACGCCGTCAGCAGGCTGATCGCGCCGATCGCCGGAAACACGAGCGTGCGCCACCATTGGCGAACGCCGCGCCGCCGGAAGAACGCGACCACCGAGATCGCCGCCAGCACCTGCAGCAGCACGACACCCAGCGTGGACAGGCCGACCATGCTGGTCGCGAGCGTCTGGTACGGGTCAAGGCGAGCCGCCGCGAAGACGCCGATAACAACGATCGTCACGGTGGTTACGGTGAGGCTGCCGGCGTACGGCGACAGGAAGTGGCCGTGGTAGGCGCCGAGTCCCTTGGGCAGCACCCGTTCCCGGCCGAGCGCGAAGAGATATCGGCTCGCCGCGTTGTGGACGGCGAGCATCGACGCGAGCACGCTCGTGCACAACAGCACGCCCATAATGTCCATGACCGTGGTGCCAACGTAGGTCTGCGCCTCGTTGAACAGGAGGTTCCCGAGGTCGTCGCCGAGACCGGCCGCGACAGCATGGGTCTGGTTGACGCCGATCGCGCCGACGGTGAACCACGTGGTGAGGAAGTAGAAGACGCCGACGCTGATCACCGCGATGTACGTCGCCCGCGGGATGCTGCGCACCGGGTTGGCCGTCTCCTCGCCGTAAAGCGCGGCCGACTCGAAGCCGACGAAGCTCGTGAACGCGAACATCAGCGCGATGCCGATCGATCCGGAGAACACGTTGTGTGGCGACAGCGCGGCGACCGGCAGCGCCTGGCCACCCTTGTGTCCGAGCACGCCGAGGTCGAAGACGATCAAGACGGCGAACTCGAGCATCATGAGGACGCCCAGGACCCGCGCCGACAGGTCGGCCGAGCGGTAGCCCATGATCGCGACGAACATGATGGCGATCGCGGACGGGATCTCCCACGCGACGCCGATGCCGACATCGCCGAGGACGATCGACACGAAATAGCCGAACGCGCCACACAGCCCGACGGTCAGCGCGGTGTACGACAGCACGGCGAGATAGGCCGCTCCGACACCGGCCGGTTTGCCGATCCCCCGGGCCACGTACGTGTAGAACGCGCCGGTGTTCACCACCCGCCGGCTCATCGCCGCATATCCGACGCAGAAGCAGAGCAGGGCCGCGGTCGCGATGACGTACGCCGCCGGTAGGCCCGGGCCGTTGCCGTAGAGCAGGGCGAGCGGCGTGTTGCCGACCATCGCCGCCATCGGTGCCGCGGCCGCGATGATCACGAAGACCACCCGCGACGTCGTGAGCTTCCGCGGCCCGGTAGATCCACCCGTGGATGAAACGGCGGGCGCCGTCGCCGTCGATTCTG
>DATCXD010000660.1:0-3315 GCA_036566005.1 Micromonosporaceae bacterium
GCTGCCGCTGATCGCCGCATGCCTGCCCGCGCTCGCCGGCTGCCCGGCGCCCGGCGCGGTGAGCGACGTCGGCCGGCAGCGGTTGGCGGTGCTGCAGAGCGAGAAGATTGTCGCGAGCGCCACCGGAAAACCCGATGCCAACGCTGGATTCCTTATCTCGTCGACGCTCCCGCCCAATCGGGGCAAGGTCTACGGGCGCATCGTCGGCACCCTGAGGTCGACCGTTCCGGCGCCGGCCGGCGCAACGGTCTCCGCTTCGACCAAGACCGAAGCCCGTACGATCACAGCGAAGTCGAGCGAGACACTGCGCGGTTCCGGCTGGACCGTGTACTTCGTGGGTTGTACGCCGCAAAGCGACACGGCTCCGCCCGGCACCGTACGCCCGTGGCCCAACTCGGAACCGGATCGATGGCAGTTCGACGCGTTCGCGTACAAGGTGATCGGCGGAGTGTCCTACTTCGCCGGCGTACAGGGCATGGCGACGGACACCGCCCAGGCGTACGTCGCCTTGCTGACCCCGAACGAGCACGAGACCGTGACGAATCTGTTCCCGGACCGCCCACCGGCCGTGTCGCCGAGCGCGAACTGCCTCGAGTCGCCGGTCGAGCCGACGACGCTGACGCACGACGGACCGATCCTCGCAATGTTCGACTGCGGCCCAAAGCCCGGAACGTCCGCCCCGCCGCCGGCGAGCGGCTTCCGCTGATCGGCCCGAAAACATGCAGCGCGGCGTCGGATCAGCCGGCGACCGGATTCCGCTGATCGGCCCGGACACATGCCGCGGCGTCGGATCAGCCCGCGTCGCGCAAGATCTCGGACGGATTGGTGCGTACGATCCGGAGTTGGGCGTAGCCGGACGCGGCGAATGTCACCACGACGACCGCTACCGTGATGCCGATCATCGCGGCGACCGGAAGCGTGAGCAGGCCGCCCGGCGGCAGTGACGGGTCGACGTCGAAGTTGTGGCGCAATACGTACGCCGTGATCGACGAGGCACCGAGGCCGGTGACCAGCCCGATGACCAAGGGCGTGCCCAACTCCCACAGGACGGCCCGCCAGTGGCCGCCGGTGCGCATGCCCATCCGGCGGAGCATCACGAAGGCCCGCCGATGGCCCGGCGATCGCGACTCGAGATAGAGCAGCAGGCCGACGAGGGCGATGACACCGCACAGCAACGACAACGCGGTCAGGTATTCGAATGTGAACGTCAGCGGTTCGTAGACCGAATTGACGGTCGCGTCGTCGGCGGTCTGGACATACCTCGTCCGCAACCCGGTCGCGGGCACCGCGTTGAGGATCGTGGTCACGTCGCCGCGGATCCATAGCTGATACAGCGCGGCGGGCGCCTTCGCGATCAGGTCCCGGTTGACGAGGGCGGTGTGAAAGCTTGAATGCTGGGCCGGCAGCGTCGCGATCGACTGGACGTCGACCTGCACGGGCGCGCCGGTGTCGGTGTCGATCTCGGTCGGTCCGGTGTTGGCCGATCCGGCCACGATCGCGGTTGGCGAAGCCAGGTTTCCGGATCCGGCGAGGGGCTCGATGATGTCGGCGAGCGACTCCCCGGTGATCTGGCTGTTCCAGTACGCCCCCTGCGTGAACGTGGCGGGATCGATGCCGAGCAGGTCGGTGGACAAACCGTTTACCTCTACGCCGTTCAACCGGTCGACGATCGTCGCGTGGCCGGCGAACACGGCCGGGATCGGCGCCGGCTTCTGCAAAGTGAGCACGACGTCGGAGCCGGCGAAGAGTTCCGTCTTGGCGGTCAGCGTCGTCTGCACCGAATTCGTGATCGCGGCACCGTAGACGGCCAGCGACACCGGCATGGCGGCGGCGATCGCGAGAACAACGGCCACGGCGGCTTCGCGCACGATGCGCCGGCCGGCGAGGAATCGCGGTATCGAGCGACCACGCCCCTGTCGCCGGCGACGCAACGCGAGCATCCACAACCGGCCCGCGAAGACGAATGCTCCTACGATCGCGAGGATCGGCACGATGAGCAGCCGTTGCGGCACGTGTACGACGAGGCCGGCGGCCGCGCCGTTGGCGTTGCCATTGGTGACCACCGAACCGCCGAGGCGTTGCCACACGATCGGCGCTGCCGCGATGAGCAGCAGCTCCCACGGCAAGCGCCCGAAATGCGGCAGCCGGCGGGTGGCCCGTTCATCGGCGAGCGAACGCGATCGGACCCCCGCGACGATGCCCACGACGATCACGGCGCCCAGAAACGTCGCGATGACGGCCTCGACGGCCTCCCGCAGCGAGTAGGACGAGACGATCGACGACGGGCCGGCCGTCCGTACCAGCCAGACCGCGAGAGCCCATCCCGCCGCGGCGCCGATGATGAGGGCGGGCAGCGCTTCGATGGCGGCCTTGACACCGAGCGATCGGGCGCTCATCCCGTGGGCGGACAGCACGGTGAGTTCCTTGCGACGCCGCAGCACCCAGAAGACGCCGGCCGCCGCGACCACGGCGAGCCCAACGCCCATGCCGACGACGGTGATCGGTGCGATGGCCGGTCTCATCGCATCGCCGGCGAGGTCGGCCCGGGGCAGGAAATCCCGCAGGTCCGACGTCGAGTAGGGCAGCGACGGATCGGTCGGCTCCGGCTGCGTCCGGCTGATCTCCAGCGCCGCATTCACGCCGGCTACCGCGGCGACTGCGCGCTTGGCTTCGCCGATTGTCGGTTGCGTGGAGCGAACCGAATACTCGAGGAAGCGCTGGGCGCCGACCTGGGCGCCGGCGTAGCCGAGGGTCTGACCCGCCGCCGCGAGCCGCGCAAATGTGGCGGCCTCGGCCAGGATCATCGGCGGCGGCGCCTTGGTGAAGCCTGTCTGCGCGTTCCAAAAGCTGGTCAGCGCGCACCAGAACGGTCGATGTGGCTCGGATCGGAGGTCGCGGTAGACGGCCGCGACGCGGACGTGCGCGGTCGACCCCGTCGCGTCCAGATAGCCGATCGTGGAACCGACTTTCACGTGCGCATCAGCGGCATAGGAATCAGGCACCCACACCCCGGAACCGGTCGGGCCGCTGAGCACGGTGACGTTGTGCTGGAAGCCCGGTCGGTCGACGACGTTGATCCCGCCGGCGCCGGCGGTCTGCAGGGGGACGACCTGCGTTACGGTCCCCGCGCTGAGGGCACCGGCTGCGGCGGCGTCCGCGTTGTGCAGCACGTTGCGGTAGCGCGCGACCATCGACCGGAAAACGGCATCACTGGGCGTGTCGGCGCGCACCGGCGGGGCGGGCGCGTTCGTGATCCAGTCGCCGACGTACGAGGGGCACGCCTGGCGAATCTCGTCGCGCAGCGTGGCGTGGCGG
>DATCXD010000667.1:0-3976 GCA_036566005.1 Micromonosporaceae bacterium
GGCCGGGTTGACCGCCGCGACGGCGCACCTGCCGATCGTGCCAGGTCCGCGCGGGAACCGCGCCGACGACGCGGACTGGCGCGACCGGAACGACCGTGATCGCGACGACCGTGATCGCGACGACCGTGGACTCGATGACGGTGGACTCGATGACCGTGATATCGGCGACCGTGATGTCGACGACGGTGAAGTCAACGATCGTGACTGGAGCGACGGCGATCAAGACGACCGTCACCGGAACGCCGACGCATCGCTCGACTATGCCGCGCTCGACTATGCGCCGTGGGCCGGCGAGTACGACCCGCCCCCGTTGCCGCCAGGGTGGCGTGGCCGCTAGCCCGCCCCGAGCTAGCCGCTAGCCCGCCGCGGGTCGGATCGTATTCGTCTCGTCGCGGACCCACGCGAGATAGGCCGGATCGCCCTCGATGATCGGTGTCGCGACGATCTCCGGCACCTCGTAGGTATGCACCGCCCGGATGTGCTCGGCGAGCGCCGCATAGCGCGTACGGGTCGTCTTGAGCGAGATCGTCCACTCGGTCAACTCCCGGACGGCATGATCCCACCAGTAGACACTGGTGATCGGGGAGCCGACCTGTCCGCAGGCGGCGAGCCGGGCGGACACCGCGGAGCGCGCCAGCTCGCGGGCCGCGCCCTCGCTGTCGATCGTCGTCGTCACCAGGACGAACTCGGTCTCCGGCACGATCTGCTCCCGTCTCGCGTCGCTCATAGACGCTACGCCTACCGGACGGCGGGAATTGTCCGCCGCGGACGGCAACGTTCCGGTGCCGTACCGGCGTCTTGTGAGATGTCTCGGCCCCCGTTGCGGGCCGGCGCCGCCGAGCATGCCGGCGACGATCATGCGTCACACCGCGCTGGCTGGTACGGGGGAGCGCGGTGTGACGTGTGTCGCGGACCCGTCGTAACTGCGGCGCATCCGTGGAAGACTGGATCACGTACCCACCACGCGCTGGCGGGACTCGGTGAAAATCCGAACCGGCGGTGATCCGTCCGGCCTTCGAGCCGGCGGTCA
This sequence comes from Micromonosporaceae bacterium, assembly GCA_036566005.1. Taxonomy (GTDB): domain Bacteria; phylum Actinomycetota; class Actinomycetes; order Mycobacteriales; family Micromonosporaceae; genus DASQPR01. The sequence goes on from DATCXD010000667.1 coordinate 1,031, forward strand.
GCCCGCGACCCGGTCACATCCAGTGACCGGTGGACCTGGTGAGAACCCGGGGCCGACGGTCAAAGTCCGGACGGGAGACAGCGCGCGGGCCAGGCCGGCCGCTCGGCGACGAGCCTCCCGGTCGCAGGGGCGGTTCGTGCGCGCGTGCGCAGGTCCCGTTCCGAGAAGTCCGCCCTGAGATCCCCCTGCCGCGCGTATCGCGCGAGCCAGAAGGGGGCGGGCGTGAGCACCGGCAGCGGGCATCTCGATCGGTTCGTCGATAGCTCAATCGCCGATGACTCCATCGACGGTGCGATGCGCCGCGCCATCTCGCTTGCGGCGCTCGGCCTCGGCGAAACCAGTCCCAACCCCAGCGTCGGCGCGGTAATCCTCGATGCGGCCGGTGCGGTCGTCGGGGTCGGCCGGACGACGCCGGCCGGCGGCCCGCATGCTGAGACCGTCGCGCTGCGTCACGCGGCGACGCGACCGGGCGACCCGGCCCGCGGCGGCACCGCCGTGGTCACCCTCGAACCTTGCAACCACACGGGCCGTACGCCACCGTGCGTCGACGCCCTGCTCACGGCCGGCATCGCCCGCGTCGTGGTCGCGGTCCGCGACCCCAACCCGCTCGCCTCCGGTGGCCTCGATCACCTGCGCGCCGCCGGGGTCGAGGTCATTACCGGAGTACGGGCCGAAGAAGCCACCCATGGGCTGCGGTTCTGGCTGTCCGCGGTACGCCGGGGCCGACCGTACGTGATCTGGAAGTACGCGGCGACGCTGGACGGCCGGAGCGCGGCGGCCGACGGGACCAGTCAGTGGATCACCTCGGAGCGCTCGCGAGCCGACGTCCACCAGCTTCGGAGCACCGTCGACGCGATCATCGCGGGCGTCGGCACTGTGATCGCCGACGACGCGCACCTCACCGTACGTCGGGCGTCGGCGGACGGGCTCGGGACCGCGGCACCCCGGACCCCACTGCGGGTGGTCGTGGACAGCTCCGGCCGTACCCCCGAAAACGCTCGTGTGCGCGACGACGCCGCACCCACCTGGATCGCCACCGCCGCAGACCTCGGTTGTACGGCCGACGGACGGGTCGACCTCGAAGCGCTGCTGAAGCACCTCTACGCCGGCGGTGTGCGCGGCGCGCTGCTCGAAGGCGGAGCGACGCTTGCCGGGGCATTCCTGCGGGCCGGGTTCGTCGACGAGATCGTCGGGTACGTCGCCCCGAGGATCCTCGGTGCCGGATCGTCGACGCTCAATGACACGGGCATCACGACGATCGCCGACGCTATCGATTTCGAACTCTCCGACGTGACGCGGTTCGGACCCGACGTGCGGCTGACGGCGGTTCGGACGGACCGGCGGCCGAGCAGCGAGCCCGGGCCAGTCGAGTACGGCTCTGTTGAGGACGGGTTCGTTGGGCCCGGCTCTGTTGGGCACGGCTCTGTTGGGCACGGGTTTGTTGAGCAGGGAAAGGACGCTGACTGATGTTTACCGGCATCGTCGAAGAGCTGGGCGAGGTCGCCCAGCTTACCGACCTGGGCGACGCCGCGCGGATCGCGGTGCGCGGCAAGACCGTGACGACCGATGCGCGGCACGGCGACTCGATCGCGGTCAACGGCGTGTGCCTGACCGTCGTCGACGTCGACGGTGACACGTTCACCGCCGATGTCATGGCCGAGACGTTGGACCGCTCGTCGCTCGGCGCGGTCGCACCCGGCGATCCGGTGAATCTGGAGCGCGCCGCGCTGTTGTCGAGCCGGCTCGGCGGCCACATCGTGCAGGGTCACGTCGACGGCGTCGGCACGATCGTGGCCCGGGAGCCGGCCGAGCATTGGGAGGTCGTCACGTTCACCTTGCCGGATTCGCTCGAACGTTACGTCGTAGAGAAGGGCTCGATCACGATCGACGGCGTCTCGCTGACCGTGGCCGCCGTGACCGCGCCTCCGCCTTTATCGGCGGATCCGGTGGGGGGTATCACGTTCTCGGTGAGCTTGATTCCGACGACGCGCGCGTTGACGACGTTGGGCCACAAGGGCATCGGCGCCCCGGTGAACCTAGAGGTCGACGTGATCGCCAAGTACGTCGAGAAGTTGCTGGGCTCGCGGTCGCAGGGGACCGCCAGTGGCGCACCGGAAGGTCGTGAGTAGATGTTCGCACCGATCGAGCAGGCCATCGCCGATATCGCCGCCGGCAAGGCCGTCGTTGTCGTGGACGACGAGGACCGCGAGGACGAGGGTGACCTTATTTTCGCCGCCGAACTGGCGACGCCGGAGATGATCGCGTTCATGGTCCGGTACACGTCCGGCTACATCTGCGCGCCGCTGGCGGCCGAGGAATGTGACCGGCTCGAGCTTCCGCCCATGTATCACACGAACCAGGACCGGCGTGGCACGGCTTATACGGTGACCGTCGACGCGCGGGAAGGCGTGACGACGGGCATTTCGGCGACCGACCGCACCCGCACGATCCGCCTGCTCGCCGCACCGGACACCCGATCGACCGATCTGTCGCGCCCGGGCCACGTCGTGCCGTTGCGGGCGAAGGCCGGTGGCGTGCTGCGCCGTCCCGGCCACACCGAGGCCGCGGTCGACCTGGCCACGATGGCCGGACTCCGGCCGGCCGGCGTGCTCTGCGAGCTCGTCAACGACGACGGAAGCATGCAGCGCCTGCCGGATCTCGAGAAGTTCGCGGCCGAGCACGGCCTGACGCTGATCTCGATCGCCGATCTGATCGCCTACCGCCGGCACACCGAGAAACAGGTCGAGCGCGTGGCCGAGGCGCGGCTGCCCACCGAGTACGGCGTCTTCACGGCGTACGGCTACGAGGCGACCCACGACGGCACGGAACACATCGCGCTCGTCGTGGGCGACATCGGCGACGGCCGTGACGTGCTCGTGCGGGTGCACTCCGAATGCCTGACCGGTGACGTATTCGGCTCGGTGCGCTGCGACTGCGGACCCCAGC
>DATCXD010000671.1:0-2109 GCA_036566005.1 Micromonosporaceae bacterium
CGCGCCAGCCGACCGCGCCACGCACTAGCCGACCGCGCCACGCGCGAGGCGAGCCCGCCACGCGCCCAGCGAACTCGCCTCGCCTGAAGCGGGCTAGCAGCGCGGCAACCGCGCGATCAGGTACGACTCGATCTGGGACAACGAAACGCGATCCTGGGCCATGGTGTCCCGATCTCGCACCGTCACCGCGTTGTCGTCCAGCGTGTCGAAGTCGACCGTGACGCAGAACGGCGTGCCGATCTCGTCCTGGCGGCGGTAGCGCTTGCCGATGCCCTGGGCGTCGTCGAACTCGACGATCCACCGCTTGCGCAGGGTGGCCGCCAGATCCTTGGCCGCCGGCGTCAGGCGCTCGTTACGGGACAACGGAAGCACCGCGACCTTGATCGGCGCGAGTCGCGGGTCGAACCGCATCACCGTACGGCGATCCACGCCGCCCTTGGTGTTCGGCGCTTCGTCTTCGTCGTACGCGTCGAGCAGGAACGCGAGCATGGCACGACCCAGGCCGGCGGCTGGCTCGATCACGTACGGCACCCAGCGTTCCTTGCGTTCCTGGTCGAAGTACGACAGGTCGACGCCGGAGTGCTTGGCGTGCGTGGACAGGTCGAAGTCCGTACGGTTCGCGACGCCTTCGAGCTCGGCGAACTCGGTGCCACCGAACTGGAAGCGGTATTCGATGTCGACGGTCCGCTTCGAGTAGTGCGACAGCTTCTCCTTCGGGTGCTCGTAGAGCCGAAGGTTGTCGGTCGACAGACCGAGGCCGACGTACCAGTCCCAGCGCTGCTGCAGCCAATACTCGTGCCACTGCTCGTCGGTGCCGGGCACCACGAAGAACTCCATCTCCATCTGCTCGAACTCGCGCGTACGGAAGATGAAGTTGCCCGGCGTGATCTCGTTGCGGAAGCTCTTGCCGACCTGCGCGATGCCGAACGGCGGCTTCATCCGGGCCGACTGCTCGACGTTGCGGTAGTTGATAAAGATGCCCTGCGCGGTTTCGGGCCGTAGATAGTGCAGGCCCTCCTCGCTCTCGACCGAGCCGAGATAGGTCTTCATCAGGCCGTTGAACATCTTCGGCTCGGTGAACGTGTTCTTGTTGCCGCAGTTCGGGCAGTTGATGTCGGCAAGCGAGTTCGGCGGGTGGCCGTGCTTGTGCTCGTACGCCTCTTCGAGCTGGTCCGACCGGAACCGCTTGTGGCAGAACTGGCATTCGGTCAGCGGGTCGACGAACTCGGCGATGTGACCGGACGCCTCCCACACCTGCCGGGCAAGGATGACGGCGGAGTCGAGGCCGACGATGTCGTCGCGCTCCTGAACCATCGTGCGCCACCACTGCCGGCGCACGTTCTCCTTCAACTCGACGCCGAGTGGTCCGTAGTCCCATGCCGACCGGGTGCCGCCGTATATCTCGCTGGACGGGAAAACAAAGCCTCGGTGCTTCGCGAGGCTGGTGACGGCATCGACGCGGTCGATGGGCATGTGGATCCTCCATGTGTAGCGCCGGCTGGCTGTCGGCGAGAGCTCCGCTGATCCTCCCAGGCTACGGTGATCCGATCGCGGTGCCCCCTGCATTTACTTACGATCAAGATCATTCATGGGTACGGCCGGATAGCACCGTCATTCGTCGCCACATACCCGGTAGGCGGCGTCGGAGTCCTGGACCACCACGAAGCGCTCGAGATTCTGCGTCCCGTCGGTGAACGTCAGTTGGGCCGGCACGACCGTCGAGTCCGTGTCGATCTCCGGCTCCTCCAGCCGGAACGAGATGATCTGCGAACCCGAGAACGTGTTGATGAACGCCCGAAACGTCAGGCGCTGCTTGAGTTCGTCGCATTGCGCCTCGTACGCACCGGCGTAGTTGTCGTGCTGCAGATCGGTGAGGAATTCGGTGACCGCCTTGGTCGCCGCCGTCCGACGCGTGTCGACGGTGCTCGTGACGAGTGCGGCGAAACCAGCAACACCGCCACCGCACAGCACGACGACGATGACGCCGGCGGCGACGAGGCCGGTCCAGAGTCGCTTGCGGTTGCCGTCGGTGGGCGGTGCGACGAATGGTGGCCGCACCCCCGGCCCGGCCGGCGGCGCCGGCAAGACGGCCACCGGCGGCGCATGGGG
>DATCXD010000690.1:0-8724 GCA_036566005.1 Micromonosporaceae bacterium
GCTGGGCTGTCAAGCATCCGCCAGCCGCTGGCCGAGGTCGCCACCGAATGCATACGAACGCTGTCGCTCGTCCTGGGCGACCGTGCAATCGCCGGCACCACGAACTCTGGCACCAAAGCACGCCCAACCGACGGCAGGTCACATAACACCACATATAACTCCGGCGGCGCGACCGCCCCGAACGATCCCGCGGCCCGGCGCGTTCTGCTCCAGCCGCATCTGGTCGTCCGGGACTCCGGCTGACGTCGCCACCCCCTCGTATGTCACCCCCATAGGTCACCCCCCAAGGAGGGACAACACCCATGACAAGACGACTCCGCAGAGGCGGCTTGGCATTAGCCGCCACCGCCCTCGTGCTCGCCAGCGCGGCGTGCGGCAGCAGTTTCAACAGTTCCAAGTCAGCACCGCAGAAGACGGCCGGTCCGGCAAACCTGCAGGTCCTCATCGCGTCATCCGGTGACGCGGAAACGAAGGCCGTCACGGACGCCGCCGCGGCGTTCGCCTCCAGCAGCGGCAACAAGGTCACCGTGACGCCGGCGCAGGACATCGCACAGCAGCTCGGCCAGGCATTCGCCGGTGGTACGCCACCGGACGTGTTCTACGTCGACGCGGCCCGCTTCGCCGACTATGCCAGCGTCGGTGCGCTCGATCCGTACGGCAGCAAGGTCCCGGACGCGGACGACTTCTACCAGTCGCTGCGCAACGCATTCACGTACAAGGGGCAGCTCTACTGCATCCCCAAAGACTTCTCGACGCTCGCGCTGGAGATCAACACCGATCTCTGGGCGAAGGCTCACCTGACCGACGCCGACATTCCGACGACGTGGGACCAGCTGATGACCGTGTCGAAGAAGCTGAAGGCGGCCGGGATCACCCCGCTCGCGACGGCCGACACGCGGGACCGGCTCGGTGCGTTCATGGTCGAGAACGGTGGCTGGCTGGTCAACAAGGACGGCACGCAGGCCACCGCCGACTCGTCGCAGAACGTGCAGGCCCTGACGTTCGTGCAGAGCATGCTCAAGCAGGGCCTCGCGGTCTACCCGAAGCAGGTTGACGCCGGCTGGGGTGGCGAGGCATTCGGCAAGGGCAAGACGGCGATGGCCATGGAGGGCAACTGGATCCGCGGCGCGATGCAGACCGACTACCCGAAGATCAAGTATGTCGTGAAGCCGCTCCCGGCCGGTCCGGCCGGTCAGGGCACGCTGTCGTTCACCCAGTGCTGGGGCATCTCGGCCAAGAGCCAGTACAAGGACCAGGCGATCAAGTTCGTCGAGGCGATGACGGCCAAGGACCAGCAGCTGGCGTTCGCGAAGGCGTTCGGCGTCATGCCGTCCCGCCAATCGGCCAAGGACCAGTACCTGCAGCAGTTCCCGGGCGACAAGCCGTTCATCGACGGCGCGCAGTATGCCCAGGGTCCGGTGAACTCGCCGAAGGTCGCCTCGGTGCTGTCCGACTTCGACAGCCAACTCGGCGGTCTGTCCACCGGCAGTCCACAAGCGATCCTGCAGCGGTTGCAGACCAACCTTGCGACCGCGCTGAAGAGTTAGCCTGGCGAGCCGGTGTGGTGGGAAAACCCGCCACACCGGCGCCGCGGTAGCGCCGGTCGTCCCGACCATGCGCGAGCTACGCGGTCGCTCACCGGGTGGCCGTATCAGCGAAGGGATCGTGGTGACGACGATGTCATCGGACGACGGTCTGCCGCCGGGCCCGCCGGGCGCGAGCGTCGCCCAGACGGGTACACCGCGGCCGAGGCGCACGTCGGCACCGCGACCATGGGGGCCGGCATCTCGATCGGTCGGCGCGGCAACGAAACGGCGTCCGTCCGTACCCGTGGAAGGGACCGGCGACGGTGCGCGACGGGGCGGCGGACCGACCCGACGGCGGCGCCTCACCGGCATCTACGGCCGGCAGGGCATCGCCGGCTGGACGTTCGTAGCCCCGGTTATCGTGATTCTCGGCATCTTCCTGCTGCTGCCGATCCTGATGGCCCTGTTCGTGAGCTTCACCAGTTGGAACGGGCAGGGCAGCCCGTTCGCGTCCGGTGTGCCGCTGGCCGGCGCGAACAACTACACGCACCTGTTCACCGTGGATGGGCTCGCGCGCGAAGACTTCATGACGAGCATCCGCAACACTCTCTACTACGTGATCCTCGTTGTCCCGCTGCAAACCATGCTGTCGCTGGGTTTGGCGCTTGTTGTCAATGCACGCCTGTTGCGGGGCAAGGGCTTCTTCCGCAGCGCGTTCTATTTCCCGTCGGTGACCAGTTCCGTCGCGATCAGCGTGGTGTTCATCTTCCTGTTCACCAACGGCGGCGCGATCAACGCGCTGCTGAATCTGTTTGGCATCAAGGGTCCGCAGTGGTTCTCCGACCCGCGCGGCGTGCTGCACATCATTCTCGGCGCGTTCGGCGTGAGCAACGACAACCCGCCGGCGATGTTGGCCAACTCCCACTTGTTCGGGCTGTCGACATGGGACTGGCTCGCCGGGCCGAGCGTCGCGATGTGCGCCATCATCACGCTTGTTGTGTGGACGACCAGCGGCACGTTCATGCTGATGTTCCTGGCGGCGCTGCAGAATTTGCCTCTTGAGCTGGACGAGGCGAGCATGATCGACGGCGCGAGCCGGTGGCAGCGCCTGCGTTACGTCACCCTGCCGCAGCTGAAGCCGACCCTCTTCCTTGTCATCACGCTCGGACTTATCGGCACTTGGCAGGTCTTCGATCAGGTGTACGTGATGACACAAGGCAGTCCGGCCAAGACCACCCTCACTCCGGCGTTCCTGTCCTATCGCTCTGCGTTCTCAGATTTCAACTTTGGCTCGGGCGCCGCCATCTCGTTCATCCTGTTCCTGATCATCGTCATCATGACGCTCATCCAGCGCTGGGTGATGCGGGATCGGGACAAGCCGCCGGGTGGCCGGCGGGGCTGGTCCGGCCGCCGGACGAGCGTGCCGATCGATCCGTCTGATCTGCGGGAAGGAGGCGAGCATGACCGTTACGAACCCAGCGCGAACCGTCCCGGCGTCGGCGCCATCCGTTAAGCGCCGGCCGCCGGCGATACACGACACCGGCACGCGGCGCCGGCGGATCGCGACCCGCGTCGCCGGTTACGCCGTGCTGGTCGCGTTCTCGTTGATCTTCCTTTATCCGTTCGTCATCCAACTCGCGAACACCTTCAAGACCGACTCGGACGCCGCCGCGAACCCGTTGTCGCCGGTGCCGCATCCGTTCTCCGACACGAGTTTCCTGCACATCTTCGACGGCACCGACTTCCCGCGATGGATGGTGAACTCGGTGCTCGTCACCGTGCTCGTCACGGTCGGCCGGGTGTTCTTCGACTCGCTCGCCGGCTATGCGCTGGCTCGCTTGAAGTTCCGTGGTCGCGCGGCCATCTTCGCGGCCGTCCTCGCGGTGATGAGTGTGCCCGGTGTGGTGCTGCTGATTCCGAAGTTCCTGGTGTTGAACCAACTCGGCCTTTACAACAGCTATCCCGCCCTGGTCCTGCCGCTGCTGGTGGACGCGGCCGGCATCTTCATCATGAAGCAGTCGTTCGAGACGGTCTCGGTCGAGATGGAGGAGGCGGCCCGCATCGACGGCGCCGGCATCTTCCGTACGTATTGGTCGGTCGTGTTGCCGATGGTGCGCCCGGCGATTATCACGCTCACGATCCTGTCGTTCCAGGGATCCTGGAACGAGTTCCCGTCCACGCTCGTGTCGGTGCAGAGCCCGTCGCTGTTCACGTTGCCGCGCGGTCTGGCCAACCTGGTGAGCGGATCGCTCGGCGCCGGTACGCAATATCCGTTGAAGCTCGGCGCCGCGTTGCTAGCGACGATCCCGGTCGCGATCATCTTCCTGGTATTCCAACGGTTCTTCATCCGTGGTGCGAACGAGGGTGGCGTGAAGGGCTGATCCTGGACCGCCGGCCACCGACTAACGGCCGTCATCGATCGAGCGGGCACGCCCCGTCGCGAACATCATCCCACTGGTCCGCGTGTCAGCCGCACCGCTATGGATTGCCCGCCGCCTCGGCTGGCTCCGGCTCCACAACTCGGACAACTGGGGCGTCGTGGCCGCCTGGCTGAGATAACTCGCCTCGGCTGGCTCCGGACGTGGGCCTCGTCGAGGTCGACGTGGGAGGTCGACATGGCTGGCGCACGTCACCGAGATCATCAACGGTTGCGCAAGTGCATCCAGTCGAGGGCCGGCGCTGGCTGGGCGTACCAGCGTAGGTGCCGATCGTGCCGCTCGCGGTGACCGTCCGGTCGCTGGTCTCACGCGAACCCCTCGATGATCGCTGGCCAGCGGAGACTTCAAAATCTGACGTGTATCCTAAGTCCCTTCCCTCCTACCTGACAGGCTCGCGGGGGGGTCCGTGGTGGGTGAACCGGCAGAGGTTGCCGCGGAATCGAAAGACGCGGCGCTGGGTGGCGCGCCGAGACGCGGGCCCAGGCGCCAGCACGGCTCGGCGTTGGCGTTTGCCGCATACTGCCTCATTCAGGGCGCATTGCTGCTTGCGGCACTCCTGGTGCGGCATCCGGCGACCGGGGCCATATGCCTCACCGTGGCGACCGTGGGGACACTGGTGTTTATTGTCGGCGTTGCGCGGCACCGGCCGGCGCCGATGCTCGGATGGTGGCTGATCGCCACCAGCGCGGTGGCAGGCTCGGTGGCCGCCTTTGCGGTCGCGGCCCACAATGGCCTGCGCGAGTCGATCGTGATCGCGTCGCCGCTGGCGATCGGTCTCGGCGCGGTATCGTGCGCGCTCCTCGCGGCCGGGCTGGCCGTCCTGGGGCGCCGATCCGATAACCGTGCGGAGACGGCGGATCGTGTTGATGCGGGGATGGCGGCGGCCGGTAGCCTGCTGCTCCTGTGGCTGTTCGTCACCGAGCCGGTTGCGCCGGCCAAGAACGGATGGTACATCGCCGGTGCGATTCTCTTTCCCGTCGGTACTCTCCTTGTCTTCGTCACCGCGGTCAAGATCGCGCTTTCCTACGGACCGCGCCCGTCCTCCGTCCTGCTCGTCGTCCTCGCCGCCGGCGCATCGGTCGTGGCCGGGGTCGCCATGCTACTACCGGCGATTCACACGGGCCTGCTCACGGCGCACCCACTCGAGCAGGTGGTCTGGGCCACCCATGGCGGATTGCTGGGCGCGGCCGCGCTGCATCCGTCATTCGTCCACGTAGCGCTCGGCCCGGGCCTTGTCGCGAACGAGCTGTCGCGCTGGCGGATCTTGTTGTTCGCGGTTCTCGCGGTCCTCGTCCCGACGGTCATCGCCATCGATCTCGTCGATCGGCCGACCAACTTCGATCGCACCGTCACCGGCGTGGCTGTGCCGACCGCCGCCGCGGCCGGCCTGCTCCTGCTGCTCGTCGGGCGGATGGCGTTGGTTGCTCGGGTGTCGCAGCGGCGAGCCCGCGAGCTGGCCGACCGTTCGGCGTCGCTGCTGGCCGCAGCGTCCGAGCAGGAGGCGCTCCAGCGGCAGCTCGCCGATCAGGCATTGCATGATCCGCTCACCGGCCTGTCCAATCGGGTGGTGCTGGCCGAGCGCCTGGAGTGGGCACTGAGTCACCACTCCGGCGACGCTGGTCATGCCCTGCTCCTGCTGGATCTCGATGGCTTTAAGGACATTAACGACACCTTCGGTCACCCGGTAGGCGATCAGGTCTTGATCGACGCGGCTCATCGCCTGCTCATTACGACCCCCGGTGACTCGGTTGTGGCTCGCCTCGGTGGAGACGAGTTCGCGATCTTGCTGGAGAACACCGCGCAGCCGCCTGCGCGCGCAATTGTCGAGCAGATTCTCGATGCGATACGACGTCCGTTCGATATCGGCGGGCGGGAGGTGTTCCTGTCGGTAAGTATCGGCGTATTCATGACTGATCCGCACGACGAGACGGTCGCTCGCTTTGACGTCTTGCGCGATGCTGACCTTGCCCTTTACGCGGCGAAGCGTGCGGGGAAAAACCGCTTCGTGGTCTTCGACCCGCTGCTGCGAAGGGAACGCATGGAGCGCTCGGGCGTCGGTGCCGGCCTCCGAAGCGCAGTCTCCCACGGCGAGGTCTACCTGCACTACCAACCGATCGTCATGCTGGCCACGGGAGACATCGTCGCGGTGGAGGCGCTTGCCCGGTGGCGGCCGCCCGGCGGGGACTTCATCTCGCCCGATGTCTTTATCCCGATCGCCGAAGAGACCGGCCTCATCAACGCGGTCGGCGCGCGGGTCTTGCACCAGGCCTGCCACGAGGCCCGCCGCTGGTACCAGGAGAATGGGGTGGCTGTCTCCGTCAACGTCTCGGCCCACCAGCTCGATGATCCAGGCTTCGCCGACATGGTCACGAACGCGCTTTCGGAGGCCGATCTGCCGGGCAGTGCCCTTGTCCTCGAGCTCACTGAACGCAATCTCGTCCCGACGGCACGGGAGCAGCCCGCGATCGTCCAGCTGGAACGACTGCGCGCGCACGGCATCCGCATCGCGATCGACGACTTCGGCACCGGCTATTCCTCGCTTGCCTACATCGCCCGGATGCCGGTCGATATCGTGAAGCTGGACAAGTCATTCATCCAGCGCGACGGATCCGGTTCTGGCCGTATGAACTGGGCCTTCACCGACGCTATCCTGCAGGCCATCGGGAGCCTCGGCCTGCAGGCGATCGCCGAGGGCGTCGAGACTGCCGAACAGGCGGATGCGCTGCGGTCGCTGCGGTGTCCGCTCGCACAGGGCTACCACTTCGCCCGACCCGCGCCGGCGGCCACCATCGACGAGGCTCTCGGCGTTTCCGCCACGTCCGGCGAACCACCGCCGTTCACTGAGTCATCTGCCGCAGACGCCGATTGACCGCGCCGCATCGACGACACGACCGGGCCGGCGGACGGGTTCAGTCGAAAGCCGGCGCCGGCTCGGCGTGCCAACGTACGGAGCCGGCCGAGCCGCTCGCGCTCACCATGGCGGTCGCGTCCCCGATGCGTACGCCCTCGATAGTGATCTCGCCCCATCGCTGCGGCAATGCCGGCGCCAGCGTGACGCCGGAGCCGTCCGGAGCCGGTTGGAGGCCGAGCAGCGAGGTGAGCACGAGCAGCGGCGCGCCGGACGCCCACGCCTGTGGTGAGCAGGACGTCGGGTAGGGTACCGGCCGGTCGAACACACTGCGCGGAAAGCCGCAGTAAAGCTCGGGCAGCCGCCCGTCGAACGCGTCCGCCGCCGCGAACAGTCCCTCGGCCAGCCGGTGGGCCAGCGACACGGCGCCGTCGATGTGGTGGTAGTTCATCAATCCGGCAACGCAGATCGCGGTATCGTGCGGCCAGACCGATCCGTTGTGATAGCTCATCGGGTTGTAGGCACCCATGTTGCTCGCGAGCGTACGCAGCCCGAAGCCCGAGTCCATCGTCGGGTCGGCGAGCCCGCGAATCGTTCGCGCCGCGTGATCGTCGCTGAGAATGCCTGTCCACAGCAGATGTCCGACGTTGCTGGCGAGCGCGTCGACCGGCCGCTTCGCACCGTCCAGAGCGACCGCGAAGTAGCCGCGGTCGGGCAGCCAGTACGCCTCGGCGAACGCCTGCCGCAGCTCGGCCGCCCGCTCACGCCAGTAGGCGGCCGCGTTCGGATCGCCGTACCGATCGGCTAATCGGGCCCGGGCAAGCCGCGCGGCATATGCGTACCCCTGCACCTCGCAGAGTGCGATCGGCGTCCGCGCAAGGTCACCGGCGGCGTTGTTGATGCCGTCGCCGCTGTCTTTCCAGCCCTGGTTCACCAGGCCGTGATCGGCGGACCGGTGGTATTCGACGAACCCATCGCCGTCGCGGTCGCCGTAAGTGTCGGCCCACCGCAATGCGGCGTCCGCGGCCGGCAGCAGCGCGGCTACCGCGTCCCGATCGGCGCCCCAGCGTTCGGCCTCGGCCAGCAACATCACGAACAGCGGAGTCGCGTCGACCGAGCCGTAGTAACGGTTGCCGCCCAACGCTTGATGCACGGCCGGGCCGCGGCGGAACTCGTGCAGAATGCGGCCGGGCTCCTCCTCGGTCGCGTGGTCGACGACGCGCCCTTGCACGTCGGCGAGCTCGCGCAACGTGCCCATCGCCAACTCGGCGTCGAATGGAAGTGTCATCCACGCGGTCAACTGGCTGTCCCGACCAAACAGGGTCATGAACCACGGCGCGCCCGCGGCGACGTAGGCACGGCCGGCGCCGGCGGACATCCGCAACGACCCGAGATCGGCGAGGCTCCGCTGGAACATCCGGGTCAGCGACGGATCTGACGCGGTGATCCGTGGCCCCTCACCGATCACGTGCGGGCCGGTGCCGTCGACGGCAAAGTCGGCCGGTATGCCGTCATTCGCTGCCGCGCTTGTCGCGGGATCAATGGCCGGGTCCGCATCCGGTGCGTGCGCAAGCACCTCCACCGTCGTGGTCCATGTCGTTCGCGCCGGTACGCGTACCTGCCAGATCAGTCCGCCGGCGCTCACGTCCGGACCGGCGGTGGCACGGATCCGTACCCACCGCTCAGGTTCGGATTCGCTACGGAACAGGAGGCGATCGGGTTCCGATTCGGCCGGCGCCCGGTCCTCGACGGCATGGCCGGCCTTGACCGCGAAGAGGTCGGTAAAGTCGGCGTCGAACGCGAGCGTGAGGTGCGCTTCGGTGTCGGCGGAGCTGAGGTTGTGCAGGCTCACCGTCTCGTGCATGCCGGCGCCAACCATCGTGCGCCGCCGTACCAGCAACAGCGTGCTATC
>DATCXD010000705.1:0-19091 GCA_036566005.1 Micromonosporaceae bacterium
AGGCCGACTTTTCCTCGCGCTCCCGGCGGGCCCGCCGGCCGGTGAACTCGCGCGGAACGATCGTCGGGTAGACGTTGTCGAGCACCGCTTCGCGGGTGATCTCAACGCGTGCCGCGTCCGGGTTGCTCGGCACCTCGTACATGACCGAGAGCAGGACTTCTTCGAGGATCGCGCGGAGGCCGCGGGCGCCCGTGCCACGCAGATTCGCTTGATCCGCGATGGCTTCGAGCGCCTCGGGCCGGAATTCCAACTCGACGCCGTCCAGTTCGAACAGGCGCTGGTATTGGCGGACGAGCGCGTTGCGGGGCTCGGTCAGGATGCTCACCAGGGCATCGCGGTCGAGGCTGCGCACGCTGGTGATGACCGGGAGACGACCGATGAACTCCGGAATCAGCCCGAACTTCAGCAGATCCTCGGGCATCACCTGAGCGAACGCGTCGTCGGTCGTACGTTCGCTGATCGAGCGCAGATTCGCGCCGAACCCGATGCCGCTGCGGCCCACCCGCTGCTCGACGATCCGTTCGAGGCCCGCGAACGCCCCGCCGACGATGAAGAGCACGTTGGTCGTGTCAATCTGGATGAACTCCTGGTGAGGGTGCTTGCGACCGCCCTGCGGCGGGACGTTCGCGACCGTACCCTCAAGGATCTTCAGCAGCGCCTGCTGCACTCCCTCGCCGGACACGTCCCTCGTGATCGAGGGATTCTCGGACTTCCGGGCGATCTTGTCGACCTCGTCGATGTAGATGATGCCGGTCTCGGCCCGCTTGATGTCGTAGTCCGCGGCCTGGATCAGCTTCAGCAGGATGTTCTCGACGTCCTCACCGACGTATCCGGCCTCGGTGAGCGCGGTCGCGTCGGCGATCGCGAACGGTACGTTGAGCATCCGCGCCAGCGTCTGCGCCAGGTGGGTCTTGCCGCACCCGGTCGGGCCGATCAGCATGATGTTCGACTTCGCGAGCTCGACGCCGTTGTCGCCGGTGCCGGCCGCTTCGGCCTGGATCCGTTTGTAGTGGTTGTAGACGGCGACCGACAGCGCCTTCTTCGCCTGGTCTTGCCCGACCACGTACGAGTCGAGGAACTCGCAGATCTCCATCGGCTTCGGCAACTCGTCGAACTTGACCTCGGTCGACTCCGCGAGCTCTTCCTCGATGATCTCGTTGCACAGGTCGATGCACTCGTCGCAGATGTAAACGCCGGGTCCGGCGATCAGTTTCTTGACCTGCTTCTGCGATTTCCCACAGAAGGAACACTTCAACAGGTCGCCACCGTCGCCGATCCGTGCCACTTGTTCTCCCTGCGCATACGTGGGCCGGCTGGCCGAGTCCGGTCAGCCTACTCGCGGGCGGCCGGAACGGGAATGCTCGTTAGTGCGGTGCTCGATGCTCGCTTGCCGGCACGGTTTCTGCCGTAGGACTGACGGTACCCGGTCAGAGCGCGGAAGTGTCGACCCCGCGGCGGGGTGTCGCGTATCGCGTTTCGCACACTCTCCGACCCACGCCCGAATTGTCCGATGTGTTCGGGCGCGGGTCGGCGTTGTCGCGGAGTGGTGACGTGCGCGTGGCTCGGGCGTCAGGAGGCCTTACCGGCCGCGAGCAGGCTCTTCTTCCGGCTGCCGATCACGTCGTCGACGAGACCATACTCCTTGGCCTCGCTGGCCGTAAGGATCTTGTCTCGGTCGATGTCCTTCCGGACCTGCTCGACCGTGCGACTGCTGTGCCTGGCCAGCATCTCCTCGAGCTGGGAGCGCATGCGAAGGATCTCACGGGCCTGGATCTCGATGTCCGAACTCTGGCCGTAGCCGCCCTCGGTGGCGGGTTGGTGGATGATGATCCGCGAGTTCGGCAGCGCCAACCGGTTGCCTTGGGTGCCGGCCGCGAGCAGCACGGCAGCCGCGCTCGCCGCCTGTCCGAGACACACCGTCCGGATGTCCGGCTGGATGAACTGCATAGTGTCGTAGATCGCCGTCATCGCCGTAAACGAGCCGCCGGGCGAGTTGATGTACATGATGATCTCGCGCTCGGGGTCCGACGACTCGAGCGTGAGCAGTTGCGCCATCACGTCGTTGGCGACCGTGTCGTCGATGGGCATGCCCATGAAGATGATCCGCTCCTCGAACATCTTCGAGTACGGGTTCATCTCCCGCATGCCGTACGACGTCCGCTCGGTGATGTTCGGCAGGAAATACCGGTTGGTCACCGGGGCGAAGGCCGGTTGATGAAGATCAGTCACGAAAAACTCCTCAGCTACGCGTGCCCGCGCCCTCCGGGACCTGCATGGCCCCGGTGATGACCTTGTCGATGAAGCCGTAGTCCTTGGCCTCCTCGGCGGTGAACCAGCGGTCCCGGTCCGAGTCGGCTTCGATGGTGGGCTGGCCCTGGCCGGTGTGGAAAGCCACGCGCTCCTGGAACATGCGCTTGGTGTAGAGCATCTGCTCCGCCTGGATCGCGATGTCCGACGCCGTACCGCCGATGCCGCCGGATGGCTGGTGCATCATGATCCGAGCGTGTGGTAGCGCGTAACGCTTGCCCTTGGTGCCGGCGCAAAGCAGCAGCTGGCCCATTGACGCGGCCATGCCCATCGCAATCGTCACCACGTCATTCCGGACGAACTGCATAGTGTCGTAGATCGCCATGCCGGCGGACACCGAACCGCCCGGCGAGTTGATGTAGAGGTTGATGTCCCGCTCGTCGTCCTCCGCGGCCAGCAGCAGCAGCTGGGCGCAGATCCGGTTGCCGACCTGGTCGTTGACCTCACTGCCGAGGAAGATGATGCGTTCCTTGAGCAGCCGGTTGAACACCGAATCGTCGAGGTTGCCGGCGAGAGCGTCGGCGCCGCGCGCTTGCGGCGGCAAATACAGATCGGTCATGGCAGGCCCTTCATGTGAGTCCCTGGTACGCCGACATTATCCGGTCGCGCCGACCGGAAGCCCGTCGACGGCAGGCTGTTCGCTCATAGCGCACGGCCGGTTGCGCTCCCCAAGATCACTCCTGTTGTACGGCAGTTGGGCGCTCGCGGGGCCAATAACCGCCGAAGTTCCGTACAACGGCGGCAACAAACGCCCCGGCGGCGCCCGGTCAGGCCACGGCGGCCGACGCGGTCGACGAACGCGGCATGGCCGAGAATCACGGCCTGCACGACGGCCGTAAGCCGGCCGAGGCATGACCGTCGGCGACCACCGTGCCGAGTCGGTATCGAAGAGACAATTGGGCGAGCGACTCCGCGGCCGGGCACCGACCGCATCTCGGCGTTGCCGGGCACCGGCCGCATCTTTGCGCGGCCGGGCACGGTCATCCGACGGAATACGTCTCCCCGAATGTGCCGACCGCTCCCGCTGCCCGGCCAGGACCCGGGCAGCAGTCGACTATCCGGCCGCCATCGCATCGATGATGGCGATGACGGCCGGGCCGATCGAGATCAGTGGTTGTGACCCTCGTGATCGCCGTGATCGTGACCTTCATGATCACCGTGGTCGTAGCCCTCATCGTCAAGCTCGTCCGCGCCGGCGCGCAAGGCGTCCAGCGTGAGAACGTTGCCCGATGCATCTGTGATCTTGACTCGGTTCATGACCGTCTCGAGCGCCTTGCCCCGCCGCACGTCGCCGAAGACGGCCGCGGCACCGCCCGACCGCACCAGCTGGTCGTAGTACGCCTGCGGAGCCATCCCAACACGCTGCGCGCGGTGCACGACCTCGTGCGTGTACTCATCGTCGCTGACCTGGAGATCTTCGGCGTCGGCGATCGTGTCCAGCAGAAGCTGGATCTTGATGCCGTCGGTCGCCGCGTCGGTGAGCTCGGTGTTCATGGCGTCGTCGGTCTTGTCCTCGGCCGACAGGTAGTCCTCCATGGACGCGCCCATGCGCTCCAGCTCATCGCTCATCGCCTGCTTGCGGCTGGCGACCTCCTCGCGCACGATGCCTTCCGGCGCCGGCACGTCCGCGGCCGCCACGAGGTCGGCCAGGACCTTGTCCCGCGCTGCATAAAGCTGCTCGATGCGCTTGACGCGCTCGATCCGAGTCCGAACGTCCTCGCGCAGCTCATCCAACGTGTCAAATTCGCTGGCCATTTGTGCGAACGCATCGTCGAGCGCCGGCAGCTCCTTTTCCTTGACCGTGCGTACGGTGACCGCCACGTCCGCGTCCTTGCCGGCCAGATCGCCGGCCACAAGCTGCGTGACGAACGTCGTCGACTCGTTCGCGGCGAGACCCGGCAGCGCTTCGTCGAGGCCCGGCAGGAGTTGCTGGCTGCCGATCTCATGCGAGATGTTCGTCGCTGACCCGCCTGGCACCTCCGCACCGTCAACCGTTGCGGCGAGGTCGAGCTGCACGTAGTCGCCGACCGCGGCCGCGCGTTCGACGGTCTTCAGGGTCGCGAACCGCTGGCGGAGCGCGTCGACCTGCTCGTCGATCTCACTGTCACCGATCTGGAGATCATCGACGGTGACCTCGATCGCGTCGAGGTCGGGGACGGTGATCTCCGGCCGTACGTCAAGCTCAGCCGTGAACTTCAGCGGCGCGCCGTCGGAAAAGTCGGTGATCTCCACCTCGGGCCGCCCGAGCAACTTGACGTCGTGCTCGCGGACGGCGGCCACAATGTTTTCCGGTATCGCGTCCTGCACCGCCTCGTTGAGCACTGTGCCCCGACCGACCCGCTGGTCGATGACCGCGGACGGCACCTTACCCTGGCGGAATCCGGGCACCCGCACCTGCGAGCCGATCTCTCGGTACGCCTTCTTGACGCTCGGCTCCAGCTCGGCGAACGGCACCTCGATGGCGAGCCGCACCCGGGTCGGGCTGAGGGTCTCGACCGTGCTCTTCACAGACGTACTCCTTGATGGTTTTGATCACGACGGCGCGGCGCAAAATAACGCAGAGGCGCCCCGATCGAGTGTAGGCGAGTCGCGGTCCGGCGTACGCATATGGTCCGGGCACGGCACCCACGCCCATTCGTCACGATTGTCGTCGAATGGCACGGAATCGCCGCCGTATGCGGATTGCAACCCGCCATCGGTTGGGCGATCGAGCGACCGAACCGAGTCGGGATGGCGGGATTCGAACCCACGGCCCCTCGCTCCCAAAGCGAGTGCGCTACCAAGCTGCGCCACATCCCGTCACGTAGCGCCGCAAGTCTAAGCGTTGCCGCCACTATCGACATAGCGGGTAACCAACCGTGGCCTCGCGGCACCGCGACACCCGACCTAGTACGCTATGCCCAGTCCGGGGGCGACCCGGCGCGGGCGTAGCTCAATGGCAGAGTCTCAGTCTTCCAAACTGATGGTGCGGGTTCGATTCCCGTCGCCCGCTCCCCTGCTCCATCTCAGCTCACGAGCTGTCTCTGATCGCTTCGTTCGTTCTCGCAGCACGCTCGGCGGTGCCGCTGGGCCATTCGCGGGGCCAGATCCCGACCCACCGCAAGGCGGTCATCGATGCCCGCGCGGCCAGGTGGTTCAGCCAGTGGGGTGCTCCACCTGGCCACGGGCGGGCCGGCCCGCTCCCGGGTAGGTGGGTCGACGGCAGACGGGTGGGAGATGGTACGGAGCCGGTAGGCATTTGTGCCGGTGCGGCCCGCAGGAAGCCGATGGGTACGCTCCCGGCTGTGGTCGCTGAGTCGGGCGAGTTGGTTCAAGTCAATGGCGTTGACCTGTTCGTGCGGGGGTTCGGCGATCCGGGTCTACCGGTGCTGATGGTCGCGCATGGTGGCCCGACGTGGGATCACTCGTATCTGTTGCCGGCCGTCGCACGGTTGGCCGACGTGCGTCACGTCGTGTTGCTCGATCTGCGTGGTAACGGCCGCAGCGGGCGGCACCTGCCGGTCGAACAATTGCAGCCCGACCTCGTCGTCGATGACATCCTCGCGCTCGCTCACCACATCGGCGCCGATCGCATCGACCTGCTCGGGTTCTCGTTCGGCGGGTCCGTCGCGATGCAGTACGCCGCCCGGTTCCCGCACACGCTACGGACACTGATCCTGGCTTCGGCATGTGCGTACGACGATGACCTTCCGGCCCTGTTGGCGGAGGTTCCGGAGTATCAGCAACGCTCGGGCCGTGCGAACGAAACGGATCCGGCCGCGTTCGTCGACGCACCGGACGGCGCCCTGTCGCGGGCGATGGCGCACGATAGTCTTCCGCTCAATGTGTGGCACGAGGACCGTTGGCCGCAGTGGCGCGAGGTGCTCGACGGGGTCGTCTTCTCCGATGACTGGGCCAACGCGTTCAGCGCAGGCGGGGTTCGGCGAGCCCGCCCCGACGATCCGCCGGCCGCGCTTCGGGAGGCGGGTATGCCGATATTGATCGTGCACGGCGAGCATGAGATGAGCTTCCCGCTGGTTCTGGCGCGCCGATTGCACCACGACGTACCGAGAAGCCAGCTGGCCGTCATCCCGGACGCGGCCCACATGGCGCACTTCGACAACCCTGACGCGTGGACCCGCGCGATTCGCGACTTCATCGCCACACCAGACAGCCGGCCATACGTTCCGGGTGTGCTAGAGATCGATCGGACTCAGACGCCCGGCGCGCGGTAGTCGACGGTTTCCCTCGTTGCAGCGTCGACCTCCTCGGGCGTCAGCAACACCACAGTTTTGGTGTTGACCCCGCCCGCTGCGCCGACCATAAGCGACGCGGCGGCCGCAGCCTTGTTGTCGGGTAGGTCGCACAAGATGTACACATCCTGGTCGCCGAACCCGAAGTACATCGCATCAAGGTGGCCGCCGAGACTGTCGAGCGCTTTCCGCGAGGCGTCGACCCGACCGCTGCCGCCGTCCGTGAGTAGTCCACGCAGTCCGTCGATGGTGTAGGACGCGGTAATCATGAACTTAGGCATGGATCATCGCCTTCCTTTTAGGGATGGGCCACCTGCCACTCGTCCCGATCAATTCAGTCGATCCTGCGTACGCGGCTGTCTACCCAGCGTAGTCACGAAATCCCTGGGCAGACGGGCGAATGCGTCTCTCGGCGCAGGGACCATGCCATGCTCAACCGCTTTGCGACGACAGGTTGCCCCCCGGTCCGTGACCCCAAACGCAGACGCCCGCCAACCGAACAGAGTGATGCACAACTGTAGGAGACGTTCATAGCACGCTTGTTCGGTGAATGATCGTCCACCCAGAGCGGCGGCGTGCCTACGACCCCGGGGTGGGATCGTAAAGAACGCGCTCGGGTCGTCGGCAAGCAACGCCTCCATCACCCCGCACTCCGACCTTACGACCGCTACAGATCCACTGGGCATTTCGCAGGCAGCAACTCCGGTCCCGGCTCGCGAGCAGCGCACTCAGCGGCAAATGACGGCACACCTGGACGCACGGTGTTACAGCCGCACCAGCGACCCAATTCTGCACGCGTGGCTTCTGCGCCTCGATCGCCTGAGCGGCCCGGGTCACTGATCAAGAGATTTGAGGGTGTGTCTGCACCCGCCGCTCGGCAAGATCGGGTAGGTGTCGTGCGGCCGTAACGAAGTCATTGTCATCATGTAGGACCACGAGTCCGCGGATGGCCGCGCAGGCACAGACGAGCAGATCCACACAGGACAGCGCTCGGTGCGCTCCAGCACGCAGTAGTCGGTACTGAGCTGACTCAACCCACTGCCATGCGGTATTCGGTACGGTCACGTCGGGATACAGATCAACGAACATCGCGGTCATTTGCTCGTACTCGTCGAGATTGCGGGCCGAGCGACGAAACTCCGTACGCTGCGGTTGGCACGATCCGATTGCGTGATCGGAGATCATCTCTGCCCAGCCTGCGCGTATGGACGGATCGCGGAGGACACGCCAGAGTGCCGACGAGTCGACAAGGTAGCGGATCACGCGGCCGGCGCCTTGCCGTCCCTCCGCATCTCACGCCACCCCTCGTAGTCCCAGCCCTGTGCAACGGTCGCGTAGTGATCAAGCGCCGCGATGCGCCGGTGACGAGCTGAGTACTCCCGTAGCGCGAGATTCACCGTCTCCTTCTTGCTTCTCGCGCCGGAGAGCCTCATCGCCTCGGCGAGCGCGTCATCGTCAAGATCAATCTGTGTCACGGTCATCGCAACTCCTTGGAGCAGAATGTTGGTGATGTACCTCATGATCCAACATGACCAACATACCAGAGCCGCGCTTGGCCCCGACTAATCGGAAGCGCACCATCTGAACCTCCAGGTGGCCGCAGCGGAGCGGACGCGTCGCGAGAGCCGTTCAGTCTGGAACGGGCACCGGCGTTGGCAACTCCACGTATTCCCCAAGGCCATAGCGGAGCCGATGGTTCAGATCGTTGATCGCTTGACGCAATGCACGCGAACTGCCGCCATCACGCAATAGATCCACCCGAGCGAATCGGTCACCGAGTCGGTCCGCCAGATGATCAGGCACTCCCCCGACCATCAGCTCGCCCTCGAGTACGGCAAGGACACCAATCAGCACTGCGAGGTCCCTGCTGAGCACCGGATTCGGCGCTAGGTCGTTGGTTGGTATGGTCACGACCTGATGCTGCGCCGGGACCTCGGCGGGGGCAACATGTCCACCGGTCAGCCCGCGCGACTGCCAAGATCGTCGTGCCATTGCACGGTCATCGCTGGGGTAACGGAGGCCGCGTGAGACCCCAGCAGAGGCAGTTGGAACTGCGTGACCAGCCACAGCGGCCGACCCGGCATGATCTTCCAAGCTGATGGTGCGGGTTCGACTCCGGTCGCCCGCTCCACAATGAAATCCAACGTGGCGTTCCCGACGTCGGGTGGACGACCTGCTGTGTACTTGACCTTCTCGAAGACGGATCGACGGTTGCCCTCGAGTCCGATCCGGCTGAGGGCGTCCTAACCGCGGCGACGAGGTCAAACGGTCGAGTCGAACCGCGGTGACCTGAAACCCACTGCCGATCCGATCTCTTGTGTGTCAAGATGCGGCGCGGGCATGGCGCTCATGCCGGCTCGCTTCGCGGCCTGCTGGCGACTCCGGCCGGCATGGCCCGCACGCGACCGGCTGCACCATTACCGACCGTCGCGAATGTGACCACCAGCCCTGCGAAGATGCATAGATAAGCGGGCCGCTACGTGCGCCGGCCACGGCTCGGGCGGCGTGGCCGGGAATACTCCCGAACGATCATCGCGGTCCATATGGCCATGACCGCGAAGGCCGTCAACGCCGCCGCACGGTGCGCCTGGGCGTGTCCGCCGAAGCCGCGAAACGACAGTGCGGCGGTGGTCGAAAGCAACGCGAAGATCTGCAAGGCCCTAACCAATCGGCCGAGACCCTCGCTGCGAGGCGGAAACACAGGTGCCATTCCGGGCCGAAATTCAAGCGTCGACCACGTGATGGACGACGCGCCGGTACCGGCGGCCCCGACCGCTTTAGCCCGCAGTTCCAGGTACACATCGGCGCCGTTTTCGACCGTGAACGTAGCGACGTCGCTCTCGAAATGATCCATGCGAGCTTGTAGACGATGGTTTCCCGGCGCCACATCGATCACCTCGCGGTCGCGGTGACCCACGCTGCCACAGCGTCGCCCATCGAGCACCAGCTGATAGCGACGGAAACGGTCGCGCCCCCACGACTCGTAACGCTCCACAATCAGCCGTGACACCGTTGGCCTCCACACCGATGGTGCGGCGACCGTACCCGATCGCGCTCGCCCAGACCAGATCCGAATCGCTGCGGCGTCGACAGCTGTGCAGATTGTTGAGGACAATGCCACCTGGCTCGACTCAACCGCTAAGTCGCGCCAGCGGCAGCGGCGCGCTCGACAAGGAGAATTCATGGCAACGTTTACCCGGTCCGACGACTTGCAGGGAGCAGAGTTCGTCCGCGCGGACCTGCATGGCGCCCGGTTCGTGCGCGCTGACCTATCCGGCGTCGTGATGCGCGCGGTCGACGTGTCGGGTGCGGACATCGACTCACCGTGGCTCTTCGACGGCGATAGCTCCTTGCGCATCAACGGCGTCGACGTGATCCCGCTCGTTGAGGCCGAACTCAACCGCCGCTTTCCCGGTCGCGCCGACCGGCGCGCCCGACATCCGGATGGCCTGCGCGCGGCCTGGGTCACGCTCGAGCGCACATGGGCGGCCGCGCTAGAGCGCGTCGCGGCGATGCCGGCTGGCACGGTCGACGTTTCCGTGGGCGGCGAATGGTCGTTCGCGCAGACGCTGCGGCACCTGGTCCTTGCCACGGACATGTGGCTGGGCCGGGCGATCCTGGAGATCGAACAGCCATTCCACCCCATCGGTCAACTGGACGCCGGCACCGAGAACGACGGTCACGACAGGTCGATCTTCACGGCGGTCGCACCGTCGTACGCCGAGGTGCTTGAGGTCCGGACGGGCCGTGTCGCGATGGTGCGCGACTTCCTCGCGACCGTCACGTCAGACGAGCTGGCCGCGACGCGCAGGAATCCTCACGCCCCCGAATGTCAGGAAACCGTTCTCTCGTGCCTGCACGTGATCCTCAATGAGGAGTGGGACCACTACTGCTACTCCGTACGCGACCTCGACGCGATCGAGGCGGAGTCCAACGCATGAGTCAGTGACCTCAGCTTGCCGTCATTCAGATCGCCGTTGCTGGCGGCACAAACCCGACAGGTCGAAGGACCACAAGCTCGGATCGACAACGACGTACCGCTCGGGTCTGGTTGGCCTTCGGGCCAGCGGCCGGGGCGCGAACCGCCCACGACCGTATCCATGACACGCGCGAGCAACCGCCGCGCTGGCCAACCGGCTACCGACGTGAGCCGGGCGGCGGCCTTGGGTACGGATTCGGTGATGTGGACTGCGAGCTGCAAGGCATGGGCACTCCCGGTGGTTTCAGAATCCGATGGCTTCCCGGAGCAGCAGGACTGTGCCGCGCCCCGGGTAGGGCTCGGCGTTGAGGATCAGAAGACGGTTGATGGCGCTGGGCTGCCCGTAGGCCACCTGGGCACGGGCACTTTCCAGCGGGAGGGCGTGGTCTTCGACGCGGCGCAGCGCAGTGCTCAGGTCGGGTACGACCTTCTGCGCCCCGACGATCCAGATCGCGTGGGCGGCACCGCCGGCGTACGCGGGTAGTTGGCTTCCGCTGGCCGAGGCGACCACGAGGGAGCCGCTTTCGGTGACCGCGGCGACGCTGCCCACGACGACGTCGGGGCTGGCGATCAGCCGGCGGATGTCATCCGCGCGGGTGACGCGGTCCATGGCCAGGACGCGTGGCTTGACGGCCTCGTACCATCCGCTCGTGTTGATGTCCTCATCGATGCCGGACAGGCGGAGCGTCTCGCTGGCCGAGGTGAACACGCTGGCGCCCTCGGGTATCAAATCAATCATGCGGGTACGCGCGGCGGCGGCGTCGTCGAGGATTTCGACGGTGAAACCGTTTGCCGTCAGCGCGGTGGCCGCCCGCTCCAGGCTCTGCGCGGGCGCCGGGTCGACGAACGGTGTGGCCGGAATTGCGGTAGTCATGGTGCCTCCTGGGCTGGTCGTGGTGTGGCGGGTTGTAAGGGCGCAAGCAGGCCCCGGATGGGCCTTACGAGGAAGCCGTGGCCGGGCCGATGCCGATCGGCCCTCGGACGCCCGAGCGCGGCGGTCCGGAACGCGTGGCCCGCACGACACCGGCGTCACGGTCGTCCGCCGGCCGCGGACGTATCCCCCGCCGGCGAGCGAGCGGCATCCCCCGCTGCGCGGGGCGCCGACCCCGTCAGCGGTGTGGTGTCGAGGTATCTGATTTCGTAGACGCGCTCAGTGAACTTCCAGCCGTCGCCGGTGCGCTGGTAGCGGTCGTGGTAGATGGCGTAATTCAGGTGTGAGCTGCCGTCGCGCAGGCGAATGAGCTCCTGGAGGTAGGCGCGGCCGGAGGCGGTGTCGCCGTCCAGCCGGATGATGCCCGGGTGCGTGGTCTGCACCAAGTAGTCCACGAGACTCGGTACGCGCTCGCCCCAATCCCGGATCTCCTCCGGGCCGACGAGTTCGACGGGGACGTCGGGCATCCGGAGCGCGCCGTCGGGGGTGAACAGTGATGCGACACGGTCGTAGTCGCGCATCATCGCCGCGTCGGTGAACTCGCCGCGCAGGGCCTCGATCTCGACGCGGTCAACGATGGCCTGAAGGTTGCTCATGGTTGTCTCCTTGTGTCCTTGTCACCTCGAACCCGGTGTACGACGGGTCGGGCCGCTGTTGGATGGTGCTGCAGCGCTTGCTCACCCCGGTGCAGTCGATGCCGCCGTGAGTGGCCAGCGTGCCGGCCGAGCGCGGCCGCAGGCGTGCCCGCGGTACCCGCCGGCTGGATGGTGTGTCCTTCTCGGAGATACGACGACACGAGCCGTCGGAATGTGACGCGACGCGCCAACGTCACAGTTCGGTGCGCTATCTCGTCGAACTGGTGAGGGCAGTTGCGACCGAGGGAGTCGTCACACGATGACCAGCCAATCCGAGCCAGGAGAGGGCCGGGCCGATCCGAGCCTGAGCGAGATCATGAGCGAGCGGCGTCAGCTGATCAATCTCGCGTACCGGCTCCTCGGCTCGTTCGCCGATGCCGAAGATGTTGTACAAGAGGCATACGCCCGCTGGTACGCCATGTCCCAACAGGAACAGAAGGCCATCGAATCCCCGGGCGCCTGGCTAACGACGGTGGCCAGTCGCATCTGCCTCGACCTACTCGGCTCGGCGCGCGTCCGGCGAGAGCGCTACGTCGGCGAATGGGTCCCGGAGCCGCTGCCGGAACGTGCCGAGTGGATCAGCGGGCGCCCGAGCGGCACCACGGTCGACCCGGCCGACCGGGTCACGCTCGACGAGTCGATCAACATGGCCTTCCTCGTCGTGCTCGACTCGATGACCCCGGCCGAGCGCGTCGCGTTCATCCTCCACGATGTCTTCCGCTATTCCTTCGCCGAAGTCGCCGAGATCGTCGGCCGTACGCCGGCGGCATGCCGTCAGCTGGCCTCCACGGCGCGCCGCCGCATTCGCGCGTCGCAGGCTCCCGCGACCTCGACAGCACAGCAGGCCGGCATCGTTAGGGACTTCAAACAGGCATGGCAAGCCAAAGACATCGACGCCCTCATCGGCCTCCTCGACCCCGATGCCACGGCGATCGGCGATGGTGGCGGCCTCGTGAGCGCAGCACTCCGCCCGATCGAAGGCGGCGAGCAAATCGCCCGCTACCTGATCGATATCGCCCGCCGAGCACCGGGCAATGTCACGTTCCTGGAGCGTACGGTCAACGGTCAGCCGGGCCTGGTCGCTCAGCAGGACGACGCAACCATCGCGGTGTACGCGTTCGACATCGCAGACGGCCGGATCAAGCACATGTGGGCAGTACTCAACCCCGAGAAGCTCCGACCCTGGACGACATCCTGACAGCCGACCGGCGCGATCCTGACAGCCGACCGGCGCGCCGCTCCAACCATGGTCGACCGTCCTCGGTGACGCACGCGGGACCGGACTCCTCGCGCGGCTTCGTGCGTGGTGCTCACACGCTCAGTTCGCTCATCCGGGCGGACGCCTGAGCGACCGCTACTGATCGGGCTGCTCGGGCAGGGTGGGATTGTCGGTCGGGTAGAGACCGGCGACGAAGGCGTACACCGTGTCACCGGAGCGCGGCAGCTTGGCGAACTCATGACTGAGCGCCAAGACTTGCTCCCAGAACTCCCGGACACTCTCGCGCGGAATCCGGGCGTGGCGAAAGATGCTGCGCAGGTCGTCGGCCTCGTGCGCGGGGCCGGCCTCGGTCGCCGCGAGCGACAGGTCGTTGGCGAACGTGACCTCTGGGACGCCGGCGGTCTTGTTGATCACGCCAACTCGGAACAGGCGGGCCGTGCGGCCGTAGTAGCGCTCATCGATCGCTCGCACCCGCTGAGTGCGTACGACCCGGAGTAGACCGGCGTCGACCAGGACGTTGACATGGTGCGCCACGGTGCTCTTCGGGCGCCCCACCGTGGTC
This sequence comes from Micromonosporaceae bacterium, assembly GCA_036566005.1. Taxonomy (GTDB): domain Bacteria; phylum Actinomycetota; class Actinomycetes; order Mycobacteriales; family Micromonosporaceae; genus DASQPR01. The sequence goes on from DATCXD010000705.1 coordinate 13,866, forward strand.
GCCAACTCGCTTACGGTCGCCGCCCGCTCCAGCAGCAGATCGAGAACGGTCGACCGAAGGGGGTCGGCCATCGCGCGCAACCGCGCCGGCGTCGACACCTCGACGTCGTCCGCCAGGTCGTAGTCCGGAACCTGATTTTCGATCGACATATTTGGACCGTTCGACTATATTGGATCGATCTGTGATAGTGGATTGTAACCGCGGGTTGGGCAGACTCGCACGACACCCGGAGGGAACGGTACGAGCATGGACATCATCCTGATTCCCGGTTTGTGGCTCGACGGCTCGTCGTGGGACAAGGTGCTCCCCACCGTGGAGGCGGCCGGGCACCGTACGCACGCCCTGACGCTGCCCGGCATGGAATCGAACGAAGCCGACCGGTCCAAGATCTCCCTTCGCGACCACGTCGACGCCGTAGTCGCGAAGATCGACGCGGTGGACCCGGCCGACGGCAAGGTCCTGCTGGTCGGGCACTCCGCCGGCGCTGCGATCGCCTACGCCGCGGTCGACGCGCGGCCGGATCGGGTCGCTCGTGTGGTCGCCGTCGGCGGTTTCCCGGTCGGCGACGGCGACTCCCTTGCCGACGGGTATCCGGCCCGCAACGGCGAGGTCCCGCTGCCGGACTGGTCGGCCTTCGAGGATGAGGATCTCGCCGATCTCGACGACGAGGACCGCGCCGAATTCCGCGAGCGCGCCGTCCCGTCGCCCGAGCAGGTCACCCGCGATCCCCAGCGGCTGTCCGACGAGCGCCGCTACGGCGTACCCATCACGGTTATCTCGACCGAGTTCACCAGCGAAAGGCTTCAGGGCTGGATCGCGCAGGGCCTTGCGCCGGTACGGGAATTCACGAAGATCCGCGACGTCGAGTACGTCGACCTGCCCACTGGCCACTGGCCACAGTTCACTCGGCCGGAGGATCTGGGGCGCGCCATCCTGGCAAGCATCGACGGCACGGCGGCGAGCGGCACAGCCACGACACCGAGCGGCACAGCCGCGGCACCGAGCGGCACACCGATGCTGCGCGAAATGGACGAGACGAACCGTCCCGAGCCTCCGGTCGCCGGCGACGAGATCGCTACCCTGCTGGGCACGCTGGAACGCAATCGCGCGACGCTGGCCTGGAAGTGCGGCGGTCTCGACGCGGCCGGCATGCGGGCCACGCTCGGCCCGTCGCGGATCACCCTCGGCGGGCTCCTCAAGCATCTGGCGTACGTCGAGGACGATGCGTTCTCCGGCCGGCTCTTCGCGCAGAAGCGGCGACCGCCGTGGGACACCGTGGACTTCAAGGCCGACCCCGACTGGGACTGGCGCTCGGCCGCCGACAACTCACCCGAGCAACTCTTCGCGCTCTGGCAGGAGGCGGTGGACCGATCGCGCGCGCTGGTCGCGGAGGCGCTCGCCGACGGCGGGCTGGACCGGCTAGGTCAGCGCACATGGCCCGACGGGCGGGCGCCAAGCCTGCGGCGCATCCTGGTCGACATGATCGAGGAGTACGCACGGCATACCGGCCACGCCGACCTCATCCGTGAGTCAGTGGATGGGCTGACCGGTGAGTAGAGGCCGCATCAGGCAAGAGACAGTGCGAGCTTCGACGCGGTGAACGCTTCGGCGTAGCGGGATCGGCATTCCATGCCCCGCAACCGCATCAGGCCGAGGAACACCTCGTCGTCCCACCAGTCGTGTGCCTTCTGCGATGGGAAATGCTCGTTCAGCAGCTCAACTTTTCGGGTCGCCTGAGCGCTGGTCAGCGGTACGTAGAGGTTCGGCCGACCCAGGTCGCCGTCCCACTTCGGGATCTCGTAGTGCACGACGATCTGATCGCGGAAGCCGGTGATAGCGAGCTCGCCCAGCAACCGATGGTCCTGATGGGCGTCGAAACGCGACGGGGCCAGCACGAGATCCGCGGAGACCCGGGCAGCGTCCTGGATGATCTGCTTGACGTCGTTCCAGTGGCCGGGCAGCCGGCCGTCCGGCAGGTCGTGCACATCGAACGCGATGTCGGCCGAGGGCAGGAACGCACGAGCGGCGGCCCGCGCCTCGGCGTGGCGCGACGGTGCGCCGCTGAACAGCACGTACCGCACTCGCACGTCCGGAACCGCGTCGGCGAGCGCGAGCAACAGGCCGCCCGCACCGATTTCGATGTCGTCCGGGTGGGCACCGAGTGCCACGACCGACCTGACTCCGGCGAGTTGAACGCTCAGCACGTCGGTGCCGTCAGACGCGTACGGGTTCGGATGCCGGCTCGGACAACGGATCCGACTCCGGCGTGAGGATCGTCGGACGCGATGCCACCCGATGTGCCGGACGCCAGAGCATCCACGGCGCGGCGCCACGCCGGGACAGTTCTTCGGCTTCGGCGCGATCCTTGAACGTGTCGATGGCCCGCCAGAAGCCGGTGTAGCGCTGGGCCATCAACTGGCCCATCGGATACAGCCGATTCAGCGCGTGCGGCACGATGTCTTCGCCCTCGCGGAGAACGTCGAAGATGCCGGGCCGCATGACGAAGTAGCCGCCGTTCTCCCACTGCGTCAGCTGGTTGAACTCGCGGATGCCGGTCACCTGGCCGGCGTCGTCGATCTGCACGACGTGATGCGACGAAAACGGCGGCACCGCGAGCATGCTGGCGGTCGCATCGGCGCTGTCGAACGCGGCGATCATCTCGTCCAGCGGCGCGTCGGTCAGCGTGTCCGCGTAGTTGGCCAGGAACATCGGCTCGTTCTCGACATACTCGCGCACCCGCATGAGCCGTTCGCCGATCGTCGCGTTGAGGCCGGTGTCGATGAACGTGATGTTCCAGTCGCTGATGTCCGACGAGAACAGCCGGACGTCACGGCCGCCGGCGACCAGCGTGAAGTCGTTCGACAGTGTCTCGTCGTAGTGCAGGAAATAGTCCTTGACGACCGACGCGCCGTACCCGAGACAGAGCACAAAGTCGTTATGCCCAAAGTGCGCGTAATACCGCATGACGTGCCAGAGCAACGGCCGGTCCCCGATGATCGCCATCGGCTTCGGCACGTCGCTCGCTCCTTCGCGCATCCGCATGCCCAGGCCGCCGCAGAACAGCACTACCTTCATCGCCTACACCACCGCAATCTCGGGGATCGGGAAGACGAGCCGTCCGCCCCAGTCCCGGATGTAGGACAGCTGGGCCGAAATCTCGGTCCGGAGATTCCACGGCAGCACCAGCACGTAATCTGGACGATCCTCGACGATGCGCTCCGGAGCGTGGATCGGGATGTGCGTGCCGGGCAGGTACCAGCCCTGTTTGTGCGGCGAACGGTCCACCGTATAGGCCAACGTGTCAGCCCGGATTCCGCAATGGTTGAGGAGCGTGTTTCCCTTGCCCGGTGCGCCGTAGCCGACGACACGCTTGCCCTCGGCGCGCGCCGACAAGAGGAATTCGACCAGATCGCGCTTGATCTGGAAGACAGCGTCGTCGAAACCGCGATGTCCGTCGAGCGTGTGCAGGCCGGCGGCGGCTTCCGCATCGAGAACCTCTTTGACGCGTACGGACTGCTCGCCGGCCGCGTCGGCGTGCATGGCGTGCACCCGCAGCGAGCCACCATGGGTCGACAACTCGTCCACGTCGACCACGGAGAGGCCGGCCGTCGCGAGCGCGCGCGACGCGGTCAGCAGGGACAGGTACTGGTAATGCTCGTGGTAGATCGTGTCGAACTGACGGCTCTCGATGAGCCGCAGCAAGTGCGGGAACTCGAGCGTCACCAGGCCGGTTGGCTTGACCAACGCCGCGAGACCCGCGGAGAAGTCGACGATGTCGGGGACGTGGGCGAAGACGTTGTTGCCCGCCACCAGGTCGGCTTGGCCGTACCGGTCGGCGATATCCGCGCCGGTCGCGGCGCCGAGGAAGGCGACTTCGGTCCGCACGCCCTTCTCGCGCGCGACCTCGGCGATGTTGGCCGCCGGCTCCACGCCGAGCACCGGCACGCCGTCGGCGACGAAGTGCTGGAGGAGGTATCCGTCGTTGCTCGCGACCTCGGTGACCAGGCTGTCCGGGCCGAGCTCGAGCTGGCGGGTCATCTGCGTCGCGTAACGCTGGGCGTGTTCGACCCACGACGTCGAATATGAAGAAAAGTACAGATAGTCAGAGAAGATGTCCTCGCCCGCCACGTACGCCGGGAGTTGGACGAGCAGGCACTGGCCACAGATGCGGACATGCAGCGGGTAGAACGACTCGACCATGTCGAGGCGCTCCTCGGGCACGTAGCTTTCACAGAGTGGGGACATCCCCAGATCGACAAACGTCTCGGTCAACGGGGCACCACATAGACGGCACTGGACGTTCACGCGTTCTCCGGGTGATCGCAGTCAACAGGCACACAGAGTCTCACACTGCTCACGCAGAATCTGCCGTACGACGCTTTCAGCTCATCGGCCAGACGCACACCGGCCGTAGCGGTGATTTGTCCGCACCCGGTGGGTCGGGGCGTCCGCGATTCGTTGACCAGGGCCGACGTTTGTACCGGCCCAGGCGATGGCGGCGACGACGATTGTCGCAACGTCGACAGATTTTCCACCCCGCGAATGCTCGGCATCGTAGACTCCACTCGCTCAACCGAGAGAGGGGACAACCGTGCGCATTCTGGTCACCGGCCACGAGGGATACATCGGCAGCGTATTGACCGACCGGCTTGTCGAGGCCGGGCACGACGTCGTCGGCCTCGACACCGGCTACTTCGCGGAGTGCCTGCTCGGGCCCGGCCCGGTCGAGATCCCGTCCATCCACGTTGATCTGCGCGATGTCACGGCCGACGACCTCGGCGGATTCGACGCGGTCATGCACCTCGCCGCGCTGTGCAACGACCCGCTCGGAAACCTCAACCCGGACCTGACGTACGACGTGAACCACCGCAGCTCGGTCCGGCTGGCCGCGGCCGCAAAGTCCGCCGGCGTGACACGCTTCCTCTTCTCGTCGTCGTGCTCCCTCTACGGCGCCGGCTCGACCGATCAGAGCCCGGACGAGCGCCCGTTCCTCGATGAGAGCGCCGAGTTCTTCCCGGTGACGCCGTACGGCGAGTCGAAGATCCTCGCCGAGCAGGGCATCAGCGAACTCGCCGACGACGACTTCTCGCCGGTCTTCCTGCGCAACGCGACCGCGTACGGTTTCTCGCCCCGACTGCGCGGCGACATCGTGGTCAACGACCTGACCGCGCACGCCCTGTTGACCGGCGAGGTCCGGCTGCTCTCGGACGGGCGGGCGTGGCGGCC
>DATCXD010000720.1:0-5790 GCA_036566005.1 Micromonosporaceae bacterium
CGCTGCCGCCCGAGGCGCCGCTGCGGCTCACCGACGCGGCGCAACGGTTGGCGCGCATCGGCGACGTCGCCACGCAGATGCTGCCGGAACACACGCACGACGCGATCTTCCAGGCTGATCTCACGGCCGTCGTCACGGGCACACCGTCCGCCGATCTCGCCGGCCTCCTCGACGGTTCGGCCGACCGGGAGTCCCGCGGCGGCGCGGCAACCTGGCGGTTCTCGGCCGATTCCGTACGCCGGGCGCTCGACACCGGCCACACCGGCCAGACGCTGACGGCGGCGCTGCGCGCGGTCGCCGCGACCGGGTCGTTGCCGCAACCGCTCGAATATCTGATCGCCGATGTGGCCCGGCGCCACGGCGGGATCCGGGTCCGGGCGCTGGCTTGCGTGCTCCGGGCCGACGATCCGGCGCTGCTGGCCGAACTTGTCGCGACACGAGCGCTCCGCGCGCTGCAACTGACCGAACTCGCGCCGAACGTCCTCGGCAGCGCGCTGGACGCGACCGAGACGCTGCGCGCCCTTCGATCGGCCGGGTACGCCCCGATCGGCGAGGCTCCGGACGGCGAGCCACTCGTCGAACGGATCACGAAACGTCGGGCCAGCGCTCGGGCGACCGTGATCCCGATCCAGTCACGCCGGCGGACGCCGAGCGTCGCCGATCCGTACGACCGGGCCGACGCCCTGATGTCCGCGCCCGTGCCGGAGGCGCCGGTGCAACCGACGCTGCGACTGGTGACGGCTCCGTCGACCGCGTCGACGTCGATGCTCGTTGGCCGCTACGCGAGCCACCTGACGGTCGCCCAGCGCGAGCTGTTGTGTGACGCCATCGACGCGGCGCGGCCGATCGCCATCGCCTACACGAACGGATCCGGTGAGATCAGCGAGCGGGTGATCGAACCCATCGAGCTCACCGGCGGGATGCTCGTCGCCTGGTGCCGGCTGCGCGATGACGAGCGGAAATTCGCGCTGGCCCGCATCGACTCGGTGACCCGCCTGCCCTGACCCGGCCCGGTCTATCGGGTGTGGTCGATGACCACCTTGCCGAACACGTCGCCCGATTCGAGATGCTCGAACGCCGCGCGTACGTCGGAGAATCCGTACTGCGAGTCGATGACGGGCCGGATGCCGCGGGACACGCACAGGGTGGCGAGCGCGGCCAGTTCGTCGCGGGTGCCCATGGTCGAGCCGATGATCTCCAGCTGCAGGAAGAACACCCGGCGCAGGTCCACCTTGGGGAAGAAACCGGACGTCGCGCCGGTGACGACGATGCGGGCACCCTGCTTCGCACACTTCAGCGAGTGGTCGAACGTGGCCTCGCCGACAGTTTCGATGACGACGTCGACACGCTCGGGCAGTCGCGCGCCGGGTTCGACGGCCGTCGCGCCCAACTCGGCGATGCGCTCGCGCTTACCGGCATCCCGGCTCGTCGCGTAGACCCGAGCGCCGAGTGCCTGCGCCAGGACGACCGCCGCCGTCGCGACACCGCCGCCGGCCCCTTGCACGAGCACCGAACCGCCCTCGGGCAGCCGGCCGCGTACGCGCAGCATCCGGTACGCCGTGAGCCATGCGGTCGGCAGGCAGGCGGCCTCGGCAAAGCTCAGCTCTGGCGGTTTGGCCACGATGTTGCGCCGTGGCACCCGTACGGTTTCGGCGATGGTGCCCGGCCACTTCTCGGAGAGCAGCGTCCGCTTCGGATCCATCGTCTCGTCGCCGGCCGCCGGGTCACCGATCACGGCGTGGATCAGCACCTCGTTGCCGTCCGGATCCAGACCGGCGGCGTCGCAGCCGAGGACCATCGGCAGTTGCTCCGGACCCAGACCGACGCCGCGTAGCGACCACAGGTCGTGATGGTTCAGCGAACTGGCCTTGACCGCGACGGTCACCCAATCGTCCGGCGTCTCCGGCTCGGGCAGATCGCCGACCGTGAGGCCGGCGAGCGGGTCGTTCGGATTGATCGCCGAAGCGTACGCGGCTCGCATGAGCGCCACGCTAACACTGGCGCCGCCGGGTCACCGGGTCACGCCGTCCCGGCCGGCCGCATCGGCCACGGCAGCGGCAACCGCGATCGCCACGCGTGGATCCAGCGCGCTCGGCACGATGGTGTCCGGCGCCAGGTTCGCCTCGATGACTCCGGCGATGGCCTCGGCCGCGGCGACCTTCATGCGCTCGGTGATCCGGGTCGCGCCGGCGTCCAGCGCACCTCGGAAGATGCCGGGGAACGCCAGCACGTTGTTGATCTGGTTGGGAAAGTCGCTGCGGCCGGTGGCGACGACGCTCGCGTAGCGCGCGGCCACGTCGGGGTGGACCTCGGGCGTCGGGTTGGCGAGCGCGAAGACGATGCCGTGCCCGGCCATGCCGGCCAGGGCCGACTCCGGAATCTGCCCGCCGGACACGCCGATCAGCACATCGGCGCCGCGCAGCGCCGTCGTGACGTCTCCGTCGAGCTTGGCCGCGTTGGTGAGCGCGGCCACCTCGGCCTTGCCACCGGTCAGGTCCGGTCGCCCGTCGTAGAGTGGGCCGCGCGAATCGCAGACGACGACGTCGCCGCCGTTCACACCGCCGGCGATCAGCATCTTCGTCACGGCCACGCCGGCGGCTCCCGCCCCGACCACCACGACACGCAGGTCGCCCAGCTTTCGGTCGAGCAGCCGCGCCGCGTTGCGCAGCGCCGCCAGCACGATCACGGCCGTACCGTGTTGATCGTCGTGGAAGACCGGGATCGGCAGCGACGCATCCAGCCGGCGCTCGATCTCGAAGCAGCGCGGCGCGGAAATGTCTTCGAGGTTGATTCCGCCAAATGACGGCGCCAGCGCGGTGACCGTGGCGACGATCTCGTCCACGTCCTGCGTGTCCAGGCAGATCGGCACCGCGTCGACGCCGGCGATCGCCTTGAAGAGCACGGCCTTGCCCTCCATGACCGGCATCGCGGCCCGGGGGCCGATGTTGCCGAGACCGAGCACGGCCGAACCGTCGGTCACCACCGCCACCGCGTGCGACACCCAGGTGTACGTGGCGGCCAGCGACGGATCGTCGGCGATAGCGAGGCAGACGTCGGCGACGCCCGGTGTGTACGCGCGGGACAGATCGTCCCGGCTGGACAGGGCGACGGTCGGGGCGATCTCCATCTTGCCGCCGCGGTGGATGATGAAGGTCGGATCGTCCGGCGAGAACGAGAACGGCATGGTCAACTCCCAGGGCTGTCGATCGAGCGTATCCGGGATAGCCGCGGCCAATAGCGAATGAGCACGCGGCCGACCACTTCCGCCGGACCGTATTGACGCGAGTCTGTGGAGGCGTACGGGTTGTCGCCAATTGCCCACCAGCCACCGTCTACCTCATGGGACAGACGCTTGACGTAAAGGTGCTCGTCACCGTGGAAACGCACCACGGCGACTGCACCCGCCCGACCGCGCCGGGTTCGCCGGACCAGAAGGGCATCGCCATGTTGCAGCGTAGGTGCCATGGATGGTCCAGCAACAGAGACCCCATACACAATCCGCTCCGCGTCACTCACCCTGTTTGCCAGGAGTAGGGTCGGGTACTGACAGGTGATCATCGCATCATCCAGGAGGACGAGGAATGCGTCTGCCACGCATGTTGACGCCGCGCACCATTGTGCGCGCTCACTGTGACCTTCCCTGCGGCGTTTACGACCCAGCGCAGGCGAGGATCGAAGCCGAATCGATCAAGGGAATTTGCGAGAAGTACCAGGCCAATTCCGACCCGGACTTCCGCACTCGCGCGATCGTCATCAAAGAGCAGCGGGCCGAGCTCGTCAAGCACCACCTGTGGGTGCTGTGGACGGACTACTTCAAGCCGCCGCACTTCGAGAAGTACCCGCACCTGCACCAGCTCTTCAACGAAGCGACCAAGCTTGCCGGTGCCTCTGGCGCCAAGGGCTCGGCCGACCCCGACGTCGCCGACCAGCTCCTCGGCAAGATCGAGGAGATCTCCAAGATCTTCTGGGAGACCAAGCAGGCGTGAGCAACGGTTTTGCGATCCAGCCGGTACGTCCCGAGGACGTGCCGGCTGTGGTCTCTATGGTGCACGAGTTGGCCGACTACGAACGCGCGGCCGACCAATGCCACCTCACCGCCGACGATCTGCACGCGGCGCTCTTCGGCGCACGCCCGGCGTTGTTCGGGCACGTGGCCCACGACCCGGGTGGCGCGCCGGTCGGCATGACGCTGTGGTATCTGAACTTCTCCACGTGGACCGGGCGCCACGGCATCTACCTGGAGGACCTGTACGTACGACCCGCGGCGCGCGGACACGGGCTCGGCGCGGCGATGCTAGCCGTGCTCGCCGACGAGTGCGTCCAACGTGGCTACTCGCGGCTGGACTGGTGGGTGCTGGAGTGGAATCCGGCCCGCGAGTTCTACCACCGCCTGGGCGCAGTCGCGATGTCTGAGTGGGTACCCTACCGGCTGACCGGCGCCGCGCTGACCGACGTCGCGGCGGCCGCCGGCGCTTGAGCGAAGGCTCTCACATCGCGGGGCAGCCGGCGGGAACGCGAATGTCGGCCGGCCGGAATAGAGTCTCGGTCAGGAACGGGGTGTGAGGGGGCTGCGGTGAGTGCGGTGGGTGCTGTGGTGCCGGATCCCGCTGTCGACGGTGACGTGGTCGTTCTCGTCGTGCCGGCCGACAACACCTACCTCGCGGTGCTCCGCACGGCGACCGCCGGTCTGGCGGCCCGCCTCACGATGACGCTCGACCAGATCGAGGACCTTCGCATCGCGGTCGACGAGGCGTGCGCGATTCTCGTGCCGCTCGCCACCGCCAGCCGCACCGATGCGGCCGGGCCCGAGGTGAGGTGCCGCTTCACGGTGATGCCGGAGGCACTCCGGATCGACGTGTCGGTCGGGACGCAATACGGGCACAAGCTTCCCGGAGCACAGTCCTTTTCCTGGCAGGTGCTGACCGCTCTCGCCGGTGAAGTCGCCGCCGACGCCCGCGACGGGCGCGCCACGATTTCGCTGATCAAGCGGCGCTCCGGCTGATGACCGCGAGCGCAGCGTCAGCCGGCGCCGAATGAGGGGGCCGATGAGAGGCGCTGTTCTGGACGAGGCAGGCGGTGTCGGTTCACTGTGTGGTGCGGCGTGGCAGCGTCCGCCGGCAGGTGCCGGGGCCGCCGTCGCGGAAGATCGGTAGGGCGACGCCGCCGGCTAGGGCCGCGGCCAGGACGACGCCACCGGCGAGGCCCTGCGCGGACCACCCGCTGAGGAAGGCCGCCACCAGCACCGCCAGGAACATTGCAATCTTGCGTACGAGCATGTCGAATCTCCGATCTTGACGCGGTCAGCGGGACGCCGCCGCCAGAATGGTGAGCAGTGGAATGACGCGCACGGCGGGGATCTCGTACCGGCCGCGCCCCGCCGCGCGCAGCCAGCCGGCCGAGGTCAGCTGGCGCAGATGGTGGTAGAGCTGCCCGCTCGTGCCGGACCCCTCGGCAGCGAGCGCGGACGCGGTGTTCCGGCCGCTGAGCACCTCCCGCAACACGTTGAGCCGAGCGGGATGGGCCAGCGCCGAGAGCGCCCCGGTGAGCGCATCCCACCGCTCGGCCGCTAGGAGATCGTCGACGTCGGCTGCCTCCTGCCACTCGTATCTCGGGCCTTCGGGGCGCGTCACCGTGCCGGTGAACAGCACCACGCTGCGCGCTCCCACCCGGGACCGCAGCCCGTGCAACGCCCAGAACGCGTCGACCTGGTCTTCGGCAGCGTGACCCGCGGCCGCAGTTGGCGCGGCCGCAGTTGGCGCGGCCGCAGTTGGCGCGGCCGCAGTTGGCGCG
>DATCXD010000724.1:0-3818 GCA_036566005.1 Micromonosporaceae bacterium
CGGCCGACCTGGCCGCCAATGAGACAAGAGCGGCCGCGCCGAATCAGGCGTGGGCCCCGTGTTCGTGGTCCGCGTGGCCGGCCGGCTCGAACTGGAACGTGCTGTGCGCCACGTCGAAATGGCCGGAAAGACACTGTTGCAGCTGGTCGAGGATCTGCGGCAGATGACCGTCGTGGAAGCACGATTCGTCGACGACCACGTGTGCCGAGAGAACAGGCAAGTCCGAGGCGACCGAGGACGCGTGCAGATCATGCACGGTGTGTACGTGGCTAACGCCGAGGATGTGCCTACGAATCTGCTCAAGGTCAACGCTTCGCGGAGTCGCCTCCATCAAGACGTCGGTCGTCTCGCGCAGGAGCTTCCAGGTGCGCGGAATGATCATGACTCCGATGGCCAGCGACGCGATCGCGTCAGTACGGGTCCAGCCCGTCAATGCAATGATCACGGCGGCGACGAGCACCGCTACTGAGCCGAGGGCATCGTTGACGACTTCGAGCATGGCGGCCCGGGTGTTGAGGTTGCCGCGATGGATCCGCGACAGCAGCAGGATCGACACGGCATTGCCGAGTAGGCCGACGACGCCGAAGATGAGCATCGCACCGGACGCGACTTCGGGCGGTGTGACCAGGCGGCGGATGGCTTCGACGACAATGAAGATGCCAACGGCGAGAAGTACCGCCGCTTGCGCCGCCGCCGCCAGGATCTCGGCGCGCCGGTAGCCCCACGTACGGCGCGATGTCGCCGGTCGCTCGACCAGTACGGCCGCGATCAAGGCGAGAGTGAGGCCCACGACATCGGTGAGCATGTGGCCGGCGTCGGCGAGCAGTGCCAACGAGCCGGAGATCAATGCGCCGATGACCTCGACGACCAGAATCGCACTCGAGATGCCGAGGACGACGGCGAGCGGCCGTCGATGGCCCGACGCCGCTAGGCCATGATCGTGATCGTGGCCGCTCATCTCGCGTCGCTCATTTCGTGCCGCTCATCTCACGCCGCCCACCATCGGCGACGCCGGCCGGGATCGCGGAATCGCCCGCCAGCCCGATGGGATCGGTCATGAGCGCGTCGTCACTTGCGTCATCGGCGAGTGCCTCACCGCCCGACGAAGTAACAATCGCCGGCTGACGTTGACTCGACGAAACATCGCGCATCAGGTGAGCATTGCCCGAGGAGGCATCGCTCCGCGGGCAAAGCTCGACATCGTTGCCGCTCGCCGCGAGCAGGCTCTCGGCCGCGATCAGCACCGTGAACAGTTCTGGTCGGCTGAGCCGGTAGAGCGACTGGCGCCCGAGCGCGCGGCTCCGGACGACACCGCTCTCGCGCATGAGTGCGAGGTGGGCGGAGACCGTCGACTGGGCGAGGCCGAGATGGCGGGTCAGGTCGACAACACGCCGCTCGCCCTTGGCCAACTCGTGCACGATCGCGAGTCGAGTCGGGTCACCCAGACTGCGAAACAGGCTGACCGCGGGCGTCAGGTCGACGCGGCAGTCGCGGTCGTGCGAGCCGGATATCATCGCCATCAGGCGATCATAGTTTCGTCGGCCTACTGGTGATCAGGACACCCCACGGTTCCCAGCACGCCGAGGTCGTTCCAGGCCGAGCCCCGATCCAGGGCCCAGCACCGACCCAGCACCCCAGGAACCGGCCCAGCACCCCAGGAACCGACCCAGCACCCAGGAACCGATCCAGGGTCCAGCACCGATCCAAAGCCTCGCATCGATCGAGAGTCGGGCACTCTTCCAGCATCATGCCAAAGGTCCAGCACCATTCTGGGTCCAGCACCATTCTGGGTCCAGCACCGTTGATCTTGCCGCACGTGAGCGAGCGGGCGTTGGCGAGGGCGGATGCTTCCCGATATCCGCGACTGCCAGAAGCGACCTGACGTTCTCCAGGGCCCGGCACCGGTCCAGGGTCGAGCACCATTCCGGGGCCTAGCGTCCCTTGCGCGACCCACGATTGTCGGCTCGGGCGTCCGACCTCCCAACGTGTAGCCAGCCAGCTTCCAGCTACGTACCGGCTTCCGGACTGTCCACCGCCTTGCGGAATGCGTACCGCCTTACGGAACCTTGCTGACCCGGCGAGCGTCTGGTGGCATCGTTGCCAGATGACAGCCGCCAGAGAGGGCACCATGACGCACACTGCCGACGACGCCCCGGCGCAGGCCGCCCGAGATCAGCTGGCCCAGCGCCTCGTCGACAGCGCGGTCCCGGCGATGGAGTTGTTCGCTGTTCATCTTGGCCTCGAACTGGGGCTGTATCGAGCGCTCCACGACGCGTCGACCAACCCATCAGACCTCGGCGCGACGGCCGGCGGTCTGACCGAGGGCGAGCTCGCCGCTCGCGCCGGCATCTCCCCTCGGTACGCACGCGAATGGCTCGAGCATCAGGTCGTATCCGGGCTCATCACCTGCGACGATCCGTCCTCGCCAGCCCCCGATCGGATCTACCGCCTGCCGCCCGGGCACGCCGAGGTGTTGTTGGACGCGGACAGTCCGTACCACACCGGACCGGTCGCGACCATGCTTGCCGGTATAGCGCGGGCGCTTCCGTTGCTCCCCGACGCGTTTCGCACCGGCGGCGGCGTGCCCTACGGCGCGTACGGCGACGAGATCCGCGAAGCCATCCAGTCACTGAACCGGCCGGGGTTCATCCACGACCTCGCGTCGAACTGGCTCACCGCTATGCCGGACGTGAGCGAAAGACTCGACCGCGATCCGCCGGCGCGCGTACTCGATCTCGGCTGCGGCGAAGGCACATCGACGCTTGCGCTGGCGGCGGCGTACCCGAGGATTCGCGTTGTCGGCGTGGACCTGGACGCGCGCTCGATCGACGCGGCCCAAGCGGCGGCCGCGCGCGTCGGCCTGGCCAACCGAGTGACATTCGTCCTCGCCGACGCGAGCCACGCCAGCGACGGCGGGCCCTTCGACTTTGCGTCGATCTTCGAAGCTCTGCACGACATGGGCGACCCGGTCGGGGTGTTGCGGGCGGTCCGGGACAGCTTGGTCGACCGCGGGACGCTGCTGGTCGCCGACGAGCTGGTGGCCGATGAGTTTACGGCGACGCCGAACGATGTCGAGCGCATGCAGTACGGGTTCAGCGTTCTGCACTGCCTGCCGGCAACGATGGCCGAAGATCCGGTTGAGGCGGCGGGGACGGTGCTGCGCGCCCCGACGGTTCAACGATGGGCGGCCGAGGCCGGCTTTGCGAGTTGCACGCAACTCGCGGTCGACCACGAATTCTGGCGGTTCTACCGGATGGAGCGATCCGCCGGCGCGTAACACCGGCCGATCGCCGTCGAACGCCGATCAGCCAGCGTCCGGGGACCCCTCCGCGAGCGGCGCGCCACTAGGATCGCCCACCATGAACCTCCCGGACCAGCCGAATCTCGCCCTGCGCGACCGCCGGATAGATATCTTCTTCGCGGTCGTCTTTGCCGCGTTCACGGTCACATCGATCATCAGCGACCTGCTGCCGACGGTCGGCGTCAATTTCTCTCACCCATCGTCGAACTTCTTCATTCAATCCAATTACTGGTACGCCCACGACGCCGACCCGCTGTTCATGAACCCACCCGACTGGATGCGGATCGTCACTGGCCTGTCGGCGTTCGTATACATGCCGTTCTACATCGTGCTCGTGTACGCGCTCTTGACCGGCCGGAACTGGATTCAGCTTCCATCGGTCGTCTACGCCACGATGATCGCCGCGATCACCGGCATCATCGTGTTCGGCGTCGAGTTCTTCGGCGAAGCCGCGTTCCGGACGCACAATCCCGCCAAGTTTCTCGTCTTCAACCTGCCCTATGTGCTCATCCCGTTG
>DATCXD010000725.1:0-2893 GCA_036566005.1 Micromonosporaceae bacterium
CCGCAGGCTCGCGAATGCCTGGTCGAGCGTTCGGGGGTACGTGACCCAGACCCGCACACCGGCGGCCCGGATCGCCTCGATGTCCGAACGCCGATTCTCCTCGACGTTCGCCAGCACCAGGTCGGGCGCGACGGCCAACACGGCGTCGACCGACGGGTACTTGCTACCGCCCACCCGCGGGACATCAAGTGACGCGGGATGGGTGCAATAGTCGGTCGCTCCCGCGATGAGCCCCGTGGAGGCCGATGCGACGGCCTCGGTCAGCGACGGCACCAGCGACACGATCCGCCGCGGTGGAGCCGCCAGGTCGAGGATGTCGCCGAGATCGTCGCGCTTCACGACTTCAGGTCGGGAAAGTCCTCTTCCCAGAACTCCCCGGCCGCCCGGGCCGTCGCCGTACCGTCGGCATGGCGCTCGACCTCGACGCCGCGCAACTCCACGCGGCGGATCTTGCCAGAAATGGTCTTCGGCAGATCGGCGAACTCCAGGCGCCGGATGCGCTTGAAGGGCGACAGCCGTTCGCGGGCAAAAACGAGGATGTTGCGGGCCGTGTGGGCGTCCGGGTCGTGGCCGGCGGCGAGAAGCACGAAGGCCTTGGGTACGGCCAGCCGCAGCGGATCCGGCGACGGGACGACGGCGGCCTCGGCGATGGCGTCATGCTCCAGCAGCACGCTCTCCAGCTCGAACGGCGAGATCCGGTAATCGGAGGCCTTGAAGACATCGTCGGTACGGCCGACGTAGGTGATGTAGCCGTCGGCGTCCCGCGCCGCGACGTCGCCCGTGTGGTAAACGCCGTCGCGCATGACCTCGGACGTACGCTCCTCCGAGTCCCGATATCCGGTCATTAGTCCCGTCGGCCGCGCAGACAGGTCGATGCAGATCTCACCCTCGTCGCCGCGCTCATTGGTCACCGGATCCACCAATACGATCCGGTAGCCGGGCAGCGGCCGGCCCATTGAACCGATCAACAACGGCTGGTTAGGCGGGTTGCCGATCTGCGCCGACGTCTCCGTCTGGCCGTAACCGTCGCGGACCGTGATGCCCCACGCTCCGCGTACCCGCTCGATCACTTCCGGGTTCAGCGGCTCGCCGGCCGCGACGCACTCGCGCATCGGCACCTTCCACGCCGCCAGATCGGCCTGGATCAGCATCCGCCAGACGGTCGGCGGCGCGCAGAACGTCGTGACACCGCAGCGCACGATCGTGTCGAGCAGCGGTCCGGCGGCGAAACGGGCCTGGTTCACGATGAGGATGGTCGCGCCCGCGTTCCACGGTGCGAAGAAATTGCTCCAAGCGTGCTTGGCCCAGCCGGGCGACGAGATATTCAGGTGTACGTCGCCGGGCTGTAGCCCGATCCAGTACATGGTCGACAGATGTCCGACGGGGTAGGACGTGTGCGTGTGCTCAACGAGTTTCGGCTGCGTGGTCGTGCCCGACGTGAAGTAGAGCAACAGCGGATCGTCGGCCGGCGTCGGACCGTCCTCGCTCGAATCGTCCAGCGAATCGTACGAGTCGGCATAGCGCAGCCAGCCCTCCGCCGGTTCACCAACGGCGATGCGCGTCCAGCCGCCGTGTACGCCTTCGAAGCGCGGAACGTCGACATCGCGCGCGATCACGTGCGAAACGTCGCCACGATGAACCCGCTCAGCGAGGTCGTCCGTACCCAACAAGGTCGAAGCCGGAATGATCACCGCGCCGAGCTTGATCGCGGCGAGAATCGTCTCCCACAGCTCGACCTGGTTGCCCAGCATCAGCAGCACGTGGTCGCCGCGACCCACGCCGTGCCCGCGCAGCCAGCCGGCGACCTGCGACGACCGCGATGACATGTCCGCGAACGTCAGCTTCTCCTCGCTGCCGTCCTCCTCCACGACCCACAGCGCGGTCTCGTCGGCGTGGTCGACCGCGAGGACGCCGTCGAACCAGTCGCGGGCCCAGTTGAAGTCCGTCAGCCGTGGCCACTGAAACCGCTCGTAAGCGGTCGTGTAGTCATCGCGGTGCGCGATCAGGAAGTCCCGCGCCCTGCGGAAAGCCACGATGTCGGAGCCGTTGTCGACCACGGTCACGAATCCCTTCGTCCAGCGGATACCAGCCGATGCGTAGCGCAGCCGCGAGGCCTATTGCCCAGCCGATGCGCTGTGCTCGTCGTGCCGTGCTCATGATGCTGCGTTTTCGGTGCGGCGTGCACCGTGTTGTCATACCACTCTGTTCTCGACCGGGGCGACCGTCTCGAAGAGAACCCGGCGCTCGACCGGATCGGCCACCGTGAGCCAGACCGGCAACCGTTCGCCGGCAACCAGGCCAGGGCCCTCGCAGCGGGCGCGTACGGCCGGGGCGTCGAGTGCGACCGTGCCCCGTGGCGGCCTGGGCGGCTTGGGCGGTTCCGCACCATGCGCACGTTCCGGTGCATGGTTGGAACCGTCCACATCTAGGACCACGGCATCGAACCGCTCCCCGAGCCGGCCGGCAAGCAGCACCGCCTCGGCCAGATCCACTGCGCCGCGCTCGGCCGTGTTCGCCACGCGGTCGGTAGCCGCCATCACGTCGGGCAGCTTCGGCAGCGCCGGGCGGATCCACTCGGGCAGTTCCGTCCCGGCGAACAGGGCGAGGCAGGCCTCGGTGGCGTAGCGATCCGCGAGGCGCCGCAGCGGCGCCGTCACATGGGCGTACGGCGCCGCGACGCCACCGTGCTCGTGCAACTCGGGAACGGAACCGTCAACGGCCGCGTAGCCCGCACCTCGCATCAGTTCGGCGGCCTGGCCGAGGAACGCCGCGCCGCGCGGGTCGTTGCCGTTCACCGCGCCGATCACCCGGCCGGCCGAGACGCCAGCCGGCCAGGCGATGCCGAGCGGTCCGGCCGCCGCCTTGAGTTTGGCGATCGCCTCCGGTGTGGCGG
>DATCXD010000222.1:0-2479 GCA_036566005.1 Micromonosporaceae bacterium
CGGGCGGGTAGCCGCGGCGGACGGGTAGCCGCGGCGGACGGTACCGCACGCGGGTGGGGTAGCCGCAGGGGGCGGGCAGCCGCGCGAAATTCGTGAGCGCCAGCAAATAGACTCGACCTCGGTCAGCGCACACCAGCGCCACAAGCGTCCCGCGAGGCGCCCGAGCATCAGCGAGGTCACCCAATGTCGGCCATCTCCCGTGCGGAGGTCGCGCATCTGGCGCGGCTCGCCCGGCTCGACGTCACAGACGAGGAACTGGACGTGTTCTCCGGCCAGCTCGACGTGATCCTGTCATCGATCGCCCGGATCAGTGAGGTCGCAGCGGCCGATATCCCGCCGACATCGCACTCGGTGCCGCTGGAGAACGTTTACCGCGATGACGTCGTCGTGCCCGGCCTCACCCGCGAGGACGCGCTCGCGGGCGCCCCGGACACCGCCGAAGACCGCTTCCGTGTGCCGCGGATCCTGGACGAGGAGTAGCCGTGAGTGAGCTGACCATGAAGACCGCCGCCGAGCTGAGCCGGCTCCTCGCCGCGGGCGAGACGAGCGCCGTGGAGGTCGCCCAGGCCCATCTGGACCGCATCCGCGCCGTCGACGATCGCGTCCACGCGTTCCTGCACGTGGACGCCGAGGGCGCGCTGGCCGCGGCGACCGCCGTCGACACCCGTCGCGCCGCTGGCGAGACGCTGCCGCCGCTGGCCGGCGTACCGGTCGCCCTCAAAGACGTGCTGACGACCAAGGGTGTGCCGACGACGTGCGGGTCCAAGATCCTTTCGGGTTGGCGGCCGCCCTATGACGCGACGATCGTCGAGAGATTGCGCGCGGCCGGTCTCGTGATCCTCGGCAAGACGAACATGGACGAGTTCGCGATGGGCTCGTCGACGGAGTATTCGGCGTACGGGCCGACGCACAACCCATGGGATCTCGGGCGGATTCCGGGTGGCTCCGGCGGCGGATCGGCGGCGTCGCTGGCCGCGTACGAGGCGCCGTTGGCGATCGGGTCGGACACGGGCGGATCGATCCGGCAGCCCGGCGCGGTCACCGGGACGGTGGGCGCCAAGCCGACGTACGGCGGCACGTCCCGTTACGGGCTCGTCGCCTTCTCGTCCAGTTTGGACACGCCGGGACCGTGTGCGCGGACCGTCGAGGACACCGCGCTGCTGCACGCGATCGTCGCCGGCCACGATCCCCGCGACTCGACGTCGATCCCGGCTCCGGTCCCGGACGTCGTCGCGGCCGCGCGTCGGGGTGCCTCGGGCGACCTGTCCGGCGTACGGATCGGCCTGGTCAAGGAGTTCGGCGGCGAAGGCGCGGAACCCGGGGTGATGGCCGCCTACCGCGATGCCGTCGACACCTTCGCCAAGCTCGGCGCCGAGATCGTCGAGGTGTCCTGCCCGCATTTCGAGTACGCGTTGCCGGCCTACTACCTGATCGCACCGAGCGAGTGCTCGTCCAACCTGGCGCGCTTCGACGGCGTACGGTTCGGGCTCCGCAAGGGCGACGATGGCGTGCGGTCACTCGAAGAGGTCATGTCGATCACCCGGGACGCGGGTTTCGGTCCGGAGGTCAAGCGCCGGATCATCCTCGGCACGTACGCGTTGTCGTCCGGCTACTACGACGCCTACTACGGGCAGGCTCAGAAGGTCCGCACGCTGATCACCCGCGACTTCACCGCCGCGTTCGAGAAGGCGGACGTGCTCGTGTCGCCGACCACGCCGTTCGTCGCCTTCCCCTTCGGCTCACGCACGAGCGACCCGTACCAGATGTATCTCGCGGACCTCTTCACCATCCCCAGCAACCTCTACGGCGGACCGGCGGTGTCGGTGCCCTGCGGGCTGTCCGAGGGTTTGCCGGTCGGCCTGCAGATCATGGCGCCGACGCTGGCGGACGATCGGATGTATCGGGTCGCCGCGGCCCTCGAAACGGTGATCGGCTCCCTCACTCCGCCGGCATTGGTCGCGGCCTGACCGCAAACCACCGGGCCCTGTCAAGGCCCTACCGCGAGCGCCAGCCGGGATCGCGGCCGAACCCGCCCAGCAGCCGGTCCTGCGGATCGTCGCTCGACACCGCGACGCGCGGCCCGATGAAGCCGCCCGCGCGATAGTCGGCCTCGCGATCGGCGAACCAGTCCGCGATGTCGGCCACGACCTCCGGGTCGAGTTGCCGGTCGCCATCGGTGGCGGCGGCCAGGTCCCACGCGTGGATCAGATGGTCGGCTGCGAGCTGGTAGAGGTATTCGCGGGCCGGAAAATCGCCGAAGGACAGGTGCACGATCTGGCTCGGGTCGGTCTGCGTCGCGGCGTCGGTGGCCTCGCGGCTCGCCATCGCGAACGCGCCGACCGGGTCGTCGCGCAGCAGATCGCCCTCGAACCGGTCACCGATCTCGGTGACGGTCGCGCCGGCCAGCATCGGCGTCGTCCACTTGTCTTCGTAGGTCAGATGGTTCACGAGGGCTCGTACCGTCCACTCGGTGCACGGT
>DATCXD010000020.1:0-3350 GCA_036566005.1 Micromonosporaceae bacterium
GAACGTCCGACATAGGGCGCCCCGTGCGGCCGGCCCGTCGAGTGCGGCACGATGGTCACCATGCAGAGCACACGGGTACGAGCACCGGAGTTGACCGGTCGCGGCTGGCTGAACACCGGCGGCCGGGACATCCATCTCGCCGATCTCCGGGGCAAGATCGTCTTGCTCGACTTCTGGACGTTCTGCTGCATCAATTGCCTGCACGTGGTCGACGAACTAAGAGCGATCGAGGAGAAGTACGCCGACGTGCTGGTCGTGGTCGGCGTGCACTCGCCGAAGTTCGACCACGAGAAGGATCCGGTCGCCCTGGCCGCCGCGGTCGAGCGCTACCACGTCACCCATCCGGTCCTGGACGATCCGGAGCTGACCACCTGGGCTCAGTACGCGGCGAAGGCGTGGCCGACGCTGGCCGTCATCGACCCGGCCGGTTACCTGGTCGCGAGCATGGCCGGCGAAGGTCATGCCGAGGGGCTGGAGCGGCTGATCAACCAGCTCATCACCAAGCACGACGCGGACGGGACCTTGCACCGCGGCGACGGACCGTACGTGCCGCCGGCCGTACACCACGGCGACCTGCGCTTTCCCGGCAAGGCCATGGTCAGCGCGGACGGCACGTTCCTCGTCTCGTCCTCGGCCGAGCACACGATCGTCGAGTTCGAGGCGGACGCGGAAACCGTACGGCGACGGATCGGCACCGGGCAGCGCGGTCGCGCCGACGGTGGGCCCGGCCAGGCGCAGTTCAGCGAGCCCCAAGGGTTGTGTGCGTTGCCCGAGCATGTGGCCGAGATCGCCGGCTACGATATCGTCGTCGCGGACACCGTGAATCACCTGCTTCGTGGCCTGAACCGGGCCGCCGGCACGGTGCGTACGGTCGCCGGCACCGGCAACCCGTGGCGATCCGACCCGGGCGCGGGACCGCATGACGCCGTCTCGGTCGACCTGTCCTCGCCGTGGGACGTCGCGTGGTTCGACGACAAGGTCATCGTGGCCATGGCCGGCATCCACGAGCTCTGGTGGTTCGATCCGATCAAGCGGACCGCGGGCGTCTACGCCGGCACCACAGTCGAGGCGCTGCGGGACGGACCATTGGCCGACGTATGGATGGCCCAACCGTCCGGCCTGTCCGCGGCGGGCGGTCGGCTATGGATCGCGGACAGTGAATCGTCGGCGATCCGGTGGGTTCTCGACGGCGAGATGCACACCGCCGCCGGACAGGGGCTATTCGACTTCGGCCTGATGGACGGCCCGGCCGAGACCGCGTTGTTCCAGCATCCACTCGGCGTCTGCGGGTTGCCGGACGGATCGGTGCTCGTCGCGGACACCTACAACGGCGCCGTACGGCTGATCACCCCGAGCGACAAGGACGGGAATCGTACGGTCGAGACGGTCGCCACCGGGTTCGCCGAGCCGAGCGACATCGTCCGTACGCCGGACGGTGGGATCGTCGTCATCGAGTCGGCCGCGCATCGGCTGACCCGGCTGGCGCCCGGTGCCCTGGAATCGGCCGGCATCACCGCCGACGGCGTACGGATGCGTACGGAGCGCCCGCCGACCTGGCTCGTCCCCGGCGAGGTGACACTCGACATCATCTTCACGCCGCCGCCCGGCGAAAAGCTCGACGAGTCGTTCGGTCCGTCGACTCGACTGCAGGTCAGCGCGTCGCCACCGGAGTTGCTGGCCGACGGAGCGGGCACGACCACCGAGCTGTCGCGTCGACTCGTGATCGCCGACGGCGTGACCGAGGGTGTCCTGCAGGTCGTGGCCCAGGCGGCAACATGCGACGCGGAGGGTGAGTTCCCGGCGTGCCACCTGTCCCGGCAGGACTGGGGCGTGCCGATCCGAGTCGGCCCGGACGGCGCCGCGCGGCTGCCGCTCATCTTGCGCGGTCTCGACCGGGATTGAACCGATCTGCGCGCGCTGCACCGGATACCGCCCCGCACCGGTCTGCCGCGCGCCACCCAGCCTCAACATCCGTGACCTTGCAACCTCAGATGTGTCTCGCGTGTGCGGAGAGGCACCTGGCGTTGCAAGGTCACGGATCTTGAGGGGGAAGCGCCGCGCCGGCGCTTATCCCCTAGGAACGAACGCTGCGAGGTTGACCCCGGCGTCGCTCAACGTCTGTCGGACCGACGTCGCGAGCGCGACAGCGCCGGGCGTGTCGCCGTGTACGCAGATCGACTCAACTCGTTGCCGCACAACGGTTCCGTCCACGGCCACGATCTCTCCGCCGGCCATCGCCAACGCCCGGGCGGCGACCGCGGCCGGATCCACGACGAGCGCGTCCGGCTGGGTTCGCGGCACCAGGCGCCCGGAGGCGAGATAGCCGCGATCGGCGAAGCCTTCGGTGACCGAGCGGAGGCCGGCGGCGTCGGCCGCGCGCAGCAAGGCCGACGCGGGCAGGCCGAGCACGGCGAGGTCCACGTCATACTCCGCGACGGCGCGCACAACGGCGTTCGCCTGCACCTCGTCGTCGGCCGCGGTGTTGTAGAGCGCGCCGTGCGGCTTCACATAGGTGACCCGGGTGCCGGCCACCCGCGCGATCCCGTCCAGCGCAGCGATCTGATACAGCACATCGTCGCGCAATTCGCCCGGGTCGTAGTCAATGCGACGCCGACCGAACCCGGCCAGGTCTCGGTAACTGACCTGAGCGCCGACGGCGACACCGCGCGCCGCTGCGGCGACGCACACGTGGCGCATCGTCGCGGCATCGCCGGCGTGAAAGCCGCAGGCCACGTTGGCTGACGTGATCACGTCCAGCATCGCTTCGTCGTCGCCCAACCGCCAGACGCCGAAGCCTTCGCCCAGATCAGCGTTGAGGTCCATGACCCTCCCGGAAAGTCTGCATCATCACGGTATCGCCCGGACGTGCCTGAGCAAGCCGGGGGAGGTCGGCCGCGTCGACGACCGCGATCACCGGATATCCGCCGGTCGTCGGATGGTCGGCCAGGAACACCAGCGGCCGGCCGTCGGCGGTCACCTGCACGGCACCGGTGACGATTCCCTCGCTGGGCAACTGCCGGGCGGCGTCGACGCGCTCCAGCGCCGGACCGGCCAGTCGCGCACCGACCCGGTTGCTGTCCACGCTCATCGTGTACGGGCTTTCCAACAGTTGGCGCGCCGCCCGCGTAAACCAGTCGTCGCGCGGGCCGTACCGGATGCGCAAGCGCAGTGGCCCGATTGCCGGCGGCGGCACGAAGTCGACCGTCGCCACCGGTCCGCGAGCTGGCGAACCGACCGGCACGAGGTCGCCGGCTCGGACGCGCGGCGGACCCAGGCCGGACAGCGTGTCGGTGGAGCGGCTGCCCAACACAGGCGGCACATCGATGCCACCCGCCACGGCGACGTACGTC
>DATCXD010000021.1:0-2750 GCA_036566005.1 Micromonosporaceae bacterium
GGGCCCGGCCGGCCCCTGGCCGTACCCGCCCTATCTGCCGCCTCCGCGCCCGCGCCGCGGTCCGGCCGTGCCTATTCTCGTGGTGGCGATAGTGATCGCCCTCGTCGCGACCGTAGGGGTCGCTGCCGCCCAGCGCGTCGGCCGGGCGGGCGAGCATCTCGGGTATGGCAGCCTCGGCCCGGTGAGCACCGGTCCGGCCGGGGCGCGGCCGGATGCATCGCTGTCGTCGGTGCTCAACGCGCAGTCGGGTGCGCTGATCGATAGCAACGAGGCAGGCTTCCTGGCCGCGGTGGATCCAACCGCGACGTCGACCGTCGCCGCCTACAAAAAGATGTACGCGAATCTTCGAGCGCTGCGGGTCACGACGTTCGACCAGTCGACCGACGCGAGTTTCGTCGACGGCCGGACGGACGTGGACATCTACGTCAGATATTGCCTGGTGTATCTCTGCGGTGACGCGGACCTCGCCGTCTCCGTCGACCTCGTCAATGGAAAGCCCGAGATCGTCGCCTACACGCCATCCGCGGTGAGCGCAGACGACGCTGAACCCCTCCCGTGGCAGACGTCGACGCTGTCGGTCGTGACCGGTCCGGACGTGATCGTCGCGGCCGACCTGGCCGAAAAGTCGCAGCTCTCGCGAGTCCTGCCGATGGCCGAGCGGGCCGCGGTCGCGGCCAACAAATACGCCCACTGGGAAGAGGTGCCGACCTACGTCGTCTACCTGGCCGACAGCCGGGACTCGCGGACGTGGTTCGGCGGGATCCTCAAGGGTTCGATCGGTGAGGCCGTGTCGCTTTCGACTACGGACATCGAGGTGATGGTCGTGCTGCCCGATGCCGCGAACCACCGCTACACCGGCGACGGCGGGCTGGAGATGGTGATCCAGCACGAGATGGGTCACGTGGCGACGCTCTACAACGATTCGCAGGACAACGGATACGACTCCCTCATCGAGGGCATCGCCGAATACATCGCCTACAAGGGCCATGCGACCTGGGACGACTACCGGCTGGCCGACACCCGCGAGTATCTGCGCGAGGGCAAGTGGTCCGGCCAGTGCTACCTGACCAAGGAGATCTCGTCGAGCGACGGGCTGACCGGCTCGGCCGCGTACGGCATCGGCTACCTGACGATCAAGTACCTCGCCGGGAAGTACGGCGAATCGGCGATGCTCGACTTCTGGAGCAGCGTCGAGCGGGACGGGCTGACCGTCGACGAGTCGGCTCGCAAGACGTTCGACGTGGCGTGGAGGACCGTGAACGCCAGCTGCGCGAGCTACATCCGCCGGACGCTGCACGCCTGACGCGGCCGTGCGCGGCCGACCCGGGCGCGCGTGGCTGACCCGGGCGTGCGCGGCCGACTCAGGCGCGAGGTCCCATGATGCGGGCGGCGCGTCCTTGATCGTGAGACCGGGCACCCTAGCGCGGCGAGGCGACGGATGCGCCCGTACGCTTGGCAGCATGCGCCAGGAGTGGCATAAATTCCGGAACCCGGGCCTCGATATTGGCCGACCGCCTACCGATGCGGCCGAGATCGCCGCGTTCGGTCTCGACAACTGGCGCTTGCTGCCCCGCGAGCAGATGCCGCCGTGGCCGGACATGGCCAAGGTCGACGAGGTCACCACCGTGCTGTCGACCGTACCGACGATCGTCGCGCCTTATGAGGTCGACGAGCTTCGCTCGCGCCTGGCCCAGGTGTGCGAGGGCAACGCCTTCGTGCTGCAGGGCGGCGACTGCGCCGAGACGTTCGTCGACAACACCGAGGCGCATCTGCTGTCCAACGCGCGGACGCTGCTCCAGATGGCCGTTGTCCTGACGTACGGCGCGAGCCTGCCCGTGGTCAAGGTCGCCCGGGTCGCCGGGCAGTACACAAAGCCCCGCACCGCGACGCTCGACTCGCTCGGTCTCCCGGCGTACCGCGGAGACATGATCAACTCGCTTGAGCCGACCGAGGCCGCCCGCGTCGCCGATCCCCAGCGGATGATCCGCGCCTACGCCAACGCGTCCAGCGCGATGAACATGCTGCGCGCCTACCTCGGCGGGGGCATGGGCGATCTGCACGCCGTACATGATTGGAACAAGGGTTTCGTCACGACGTCTCGCGCCGGCGAACGCTACGAAGCGCTGGCCGCGGAGATCGATCGCGCGCTCGCGTTCATTCGGGCCTGCGGCATGAAAGACGACGAAGCGCTGCGGACGGTCACGCTCTACTGCTCGCACGAGGCCCTCGCACTCGAATACGACCGGGCGCTCACCCGGGTGGCCGACAACCGTGCGTTCGGCCTGTCCGCACACTTCCTGTGGGTCGGCGAGCGTACGCGTCAGCTCGGCAACGCGCACGTCGACTTCGTGTCACGCATCGCCAACCCGATCGGCGTGAAGCTCGGGCCGGACACGACGCCGGAGACCGCGATCGAGCTGTGCGAGAGGCTGAATCCGGACAACGTGCCGGGCCGTCTCACGCTCGTGTCCCGGATGGGCAACCAGAAGGTCCGCGACGTCCTGCCGTCGATCGTCGAGAAGACCACCGCTGCCGGGTGCAAGATCGTCTGGCAGTGCGATCCGATGCACGGCAACACGCACGAGTCGTCCAACGGGTACAAGACCCGGCACTTCGACCGGATCGTCGACGAGGTGCTGGGCTACTTCGAGGTGCACCGCGGCCTCGGCACCCACCCGGGCGGCATCCACGTGGAGTTGACCGGCGAGGACGTCACGGAGTGCCTCGGCGGCGCCCAGGACATCAACGAG
>DATCXD010000024.1:0-2744 GCA_036566005.1 Micromonosporaceae bacterium
GCGGCAGGACGGTCTGCCGAGCCGCGCGGACCGCGGCCACCGTGACTACGGCTAAGCCGAGGGTGGCGAACAACCGGCGGTGATCGGCGACCATCGACACCATGTGGACGCCGCCGGACCCCGGCTCGGCGGCGCGCGAACCGGGCAGGTCGGCGACGACGACGAGCACGAGGCCGGTCAACGCGGAGGCGACCACGGCGACGAAGTACGCGCCATGCAGTCCGACGAAATGGATGGCGGCCGCGCCGACGAACGGGCCAATGAACAGCCCGATGCGATGTGAACCGCCCAATGTGGACATGGCTCTCGCCCGTATCGCGACGGAGACGACCTCCGTGAGGTACGCCTGGCGGGCCAGGTAGAACACGGCCGTGGACACGCCGATCGCGAGCAGCGCGATGTCGAGCAGGATGACGGTCGGTGCGACGACGCAGGCCAGTTGTGCGACGAGCGCAAGCGTCGCGGCGATCACCATGGCGCGGCGGTCGCCCACGCGCTTGGCCAGCGCCGCCGCCGGTACGTCACCCAGGATCTGGCCGATGCCGAGCAGGGCGAGGGTGAAGCCGGCCGCCTTCGGCGACGCGCCGAGGTGTAACGCGGTGAGGGCCAGGATGGGCGCCATCGCGCCGTTGCCGATCTCGAAAATCATCGCCGGCAGGAACGCGGACGGAATCAGGGACTTGATCGTGATGGGTCGCGAGTCGGAATCTGACGCCGCGCCGGTAGCCGTCACGAGTGGATCGCGGCGGCGCTACGCATCGGCGGTGTCATGCGCCTCGCGGCTGCGCTACGCATCGGCGGTGTCATGCGCCTCGCGGCTGCGCTACGCATCGGCGGTGCCGCACAGCCCGGTCATTCGTCGAAAACTCCAACATCGCGGTCCGCGGCTACGACGGCCGAGTGTTTGGGGCGGCGCGCCGAGGGGTCGCGGCGTTGTCAACGCCGCGCTCGCAACGTATCACCGGGCGGGCAGCGCGAGGCCGCGTCGTGACGCTGCTCACCGAACGCCGTCCGTCATCGTCGGCAACGCTCTCGGGCCGGTCGCGCTGCCACACACCACGGCCACCCGGCACGGCCATGATCCGCTGTGGTGGACGATTCGGGTCGCTGTAACGACGCCGATCGTCCAGGTTGGTGGATCTTGGGCAAGACGGACCCCGACAATGGAAAGACGACCCGACGCCCAAGTGGCCACCATTGCCGCCCGGCAACATCAAAGTCACGCCACGTAACATATGTCCCAGCACGTGGACACGTTGGCATGACACTCTGTCAAGGAATCGCGGCCTCGGCTGTCGCTGTGCCGCTGCCGCCACGGCCGGGCCGGACTTAGACTCGCGACGGTGGCCGCATGTGGATCACCGGGGCAATGGCGCCCCGGCGCGGGCGGCACAGTGAACATTTGAGGGGTCACAGTGAAGGTCGGAATCCCCCGCGAGGTCAAGAACCACGAGTATCGGGTCGCGATTACTCCGGCGGGTGTGCACGAACTCGTGCGTCACGGGCATGACGTGTTCGTCGAAACGGATGCCGGCCTCGGCTCCTCGATCACCGACGACGAGTACACCGGGGCCGGTGCAAAGATTCTCGCCAACGCCGACGACGTGTGGGAGACCGGCGATCTCGTGCTCAAGGTCAAGGAGCCGATCGCCGAGGAATACCACCGCATGCGTGAGGGCCAGACACTCTTCACCTACCTGCACCTGGCCGCGTCGAAGGCGTGCACCGATGCGCTGATCGATCGCAAGGTCACCGGCATCGCGTACGAAACGGTCGAGCTGCCGGACCGGAGCCTGCCGCTGCTGGCTCCCATGTCCGAGGTCGCCGGCCGGCTCGCGTCGCAGGTCGGCGCCTACCACCTGATGCGCCCGGTCGGCGGTCGCGGCGTGCTGATGGGCGGCGTGCCCGGCG
This sequence comes from Micromonosporaceae bacterium, assembly GCA_036566005.1. Lineage (GTDB taxonomy): Bacteria > Actinomycetota > Actinomycetes > Mycobacteriales > Micromonosporaceae > DASQPR01. The sequence goes on from DATCXD010000024.1 coordinate 1,912, forward strand.
TACGGCCGGCGAACGTCGTCGTGATCGGCGGCGGCGTCTCCGGCATGAACGCGACGACCATCGCGCTTGGCATGCAGGCCGACGTCACGCTCCTCGACAAGTCGATCAACAAGCTGCGCCAGCTCGACGCGATCTACCAGGGCAAGCTCACTACGGTCGCATCGAACGCGTTCGAGATCGAGAAGGCTGTCCTCGACGCCGACCTGGTGATCGGTGCGGTCCTCGTGCCGGGTGCGAAGGCGCCGATGCTCGTCTCCAACGACCTCGTGAGCCGCATGAAGCCGGGCAGTGTCCTTGTCGACATCTCGATCGACCAGGGCGGCTGCTTCGAAGACTCGCACCCGACGACGCACGCCGATCCGGTCTACACCGTCCACAACAGCGTGTTCTACTGCGTCGCCAACATGCCGGGCTCGGTGCCGCATACCAGCACGTACGCGTTGACGAACGTGACGCTGCCCTACGCGGTGGAACTGGCCAACCGCGGTTGGCGCGAGGCACTGCGCCGCGACGACCCGCTCGCGCTCGGGCTGAACACGTACGACGGCCACGTGACCTACGGTCCGGTGGCCGAGGCGCACGGCATGGCGCACCTGAGTCTCGCCGAGGTGCTTGCTTAATCGGTCTCGTGTGATGTGACACCATCGTCGATGTGGACGCGGCGGCCGGTCGGGATGCTCCCCAACCGGCCGCCGCGCTGCGTCGCGCTGTCGGCGGCTACGTCGATCATCTGACCGTCGAGCGGGCGCTCGCGCGCAACACGTTGACCGCGTACCGCCGCGATCTCGACCGCTACCTGAGCTGGCTCGCGGTGGCGGCGGTGGCGGATCTGG
>DATCXD010000044.1:0-2013 GCA_036566005.1 Micromonosporaceae bacterium
GGCCGCGGCGACCGCGTCGGCCGGCGTACGGGCGGAGATCGCCTCGGTGACGGCGTCCGCCGCGGCCTGCGCCGCCGCCTCCATGCGGCCGGTGAGGAATGCCGGCAGGACCATCGTCGCGTCGTCGAACCAACTTCTCCGACCGGGCGGCACGGCACGGCTCGGTTCGACCGCACCGCCCGGCTCGGCTGACAAGGCGGCGACCGCGGCGCTTCCCGCGCCGGTGACATGCCGGCTCGCCGATCCGGTGACCCGGGCGATACCGGTGCCGGTAACCCGGGGGCCGTCGGATCCGGTGATGTGAGCGTCACTCGCGCGCGCATCGTAGAGGCGATGCGCGCCGGTACGTTCGGACCCGGTGGTCTGGCCGTCGGTTCGCTGATGGGGGATCGCGCTGCCCAGGTGGCTCTCCCGGGGGGCGGCGTTGTCGATCACCGAGCGTCTCCTCTCGCGCAACCCCCGTTGCCTGCGGTCACCGGCACTCGCGACTGTGTAGCGATGCCGGCCCCATCTCATACCCACAACACCGATCTCATCACCATTACCGGCAACGTCGGCGCGTCCCGGCAAAGGACTCTATACGGTCAATCCTCCGCGTGGGTACTCGCTTGGTGGCGTTGCCGTACGTGTGTGTCGGCTAACGATTTGCCGCGATCCGGCGGTTCTGCGCACCTGGGTCGCCGACGCCGCCCGGTTTACCACGTCGGCGGAACCCCCGTCTGCGGGGGCGTCCCCATCGGATCTTCGCCGTCCGGCCCCGGCCGTGCCATGGTAACGGCATGGCGAGTTCACATCCGGTCGTGGTCGCGGGTGCGCGTGCGGCGATCGAGCCGCTACTCGATGCCGCTGGGCGCCGGATCGTTGTCGGGATCGCGGGACCGCCGGCGGCGGGAAAGTCGACGCTCGCGACATCGATCGCCTCGGCGTTGTGCGGTGCGTACGGGCCCCGGACGGCGATGGCGATCGGCATGGACGGGTTCCACATCGCCAACTCCGAGCTGTCCCGCCTCGGCTACGCCGGTCGGAAGGGCGCACCGGAGACGTTCGACGCGTACGGCTTCGTCGCGATGCTCCGTCGCCTGCGCGCGGACGACGAACCCATGGTCTACGCGCCGGTCTATAGCCGGGCGGTCCACGAGTCCATCAACGCGGCCATCCCGGTCGCGTCGGACATTCGCGTCGTCATCGTGGAAGGCAACTACCTGCTGCTGCGACGAGCGCCGTGGGATCAGATCCGGCCCCTGCTCGACGTGGCGCTCTACCTCGACACGCCGGCCGGCGTACGCGTCGACTCGTTGATCCGGCGCCAGCGTTCGCGCGGGCTGGATCGGTCGGCCGCACTGAATTGGGTCCATTCGAGCGACGAGGTTAACGCGAAGCTGATCGCGACCACCCGCGACGACGCCGACGTGATCCTAGCTCGCCCGGGATGACGAGCCGGGATGACGAGCCGAGCGGTCGGACGACGCGGAGGCTCGGCGTCCGCGCGCGTCAGCGGTCTTCGGGCGCGGTGACGCTCGCCTGGCCGAAGAGCACAACCGCGAAGAGCGCGACCGTCACGACGTGCACGCCGGTGCAGTAGAGGCAGATCTTGCCGATCGTGAACAGCTCGGAGTAGAGCAGGTAGAACACGAAACCGATGCCGACGACGCCGGCGGCGATCCGGCCGTTGCGCAGCCACGGCGACCGGCTGCGCCAGGCGGCCGGGAGACACGCGGGCAGCATCGCGACGAAGTAGATCAGACCGAGCAGGGCGACCGGGATGCCGAACACCTTCGACTGTGCGCTGGTGGTGACCTGCAGGCAGTTGACCACGCCGTTGTCTGAGCACGCGAGCGTGGCCGACGCGGTGTAGTGCTCGTAGGTCAGGTACACCGACAGGGCGAGTCCGATGAGCACCAACGCGACCGAGGTGATCGGCAGCCACCGCGGCACGATGAGCGGCGCGAGCGCGCTGCCGTCCCGCCGGCCGGATCCGGTACCGCGACGACCGCCGTCCCGCCGGCCGGATCC
>DATCXD010000045.1:0-2046 GCA_036566005.1 Micromonosporaceae bacterium
CGGCAGCCGCAACGAGCGACCGATGACCCGCTACTTTCCCGAGGTCGTCGCCGCGGTCCGGGCGAACTTTCCGCCACGAGCGGTCATCGACGGAGAAATCGTCCTGGCCGACACGGCCCGCAACACACTCGACTTCGAGGCACTCCAGCAGCGGATCCACCCGGCCGCGAGCCGCGTCAACCTGCTCGCGGCCGAGACACCGGCGAGCTTCGTCGCGTTCGATCTGCTCGCCCTGGGCGACGATGATCTGACCGGTCATCGGATGGCCGAGCGGCGCGAGATGTTGGAGCGGGCGCTCGCCGACGCCGCGCCGCCGATCTACATCACACCGGCGACGCGCGACCTGGACACGGCGCGCCGCTGGTTCGAGCAGTTCGAGGGCGCCGGCCTCGACGGCCTGATCGCGAAGGGTCTGGACCTGACATATCAGCCGGACAAGCGCGTGATGAGCAAGATCAAGCACGAGCGTACGGCGGACTGCGTGCTGGCCGGCTACCGCGTGCACAAGTCCGGCCCGGACGCGATCGGCTCGCTGCTGCTCGGCCTCTACGACGATCGTGGCGTGCTGGCCTCGGTCGGCGTCGTCGGCGCGTTTCCGATGGCGACCCGCAAGAAGCTGTTCACCGAGCTGCAACCGCTGGTCACCACGTTTGACGGGCACCCGTGGGACTGGGCGAAGCAGATGGAGGGCGAGCGGACGCCACGCAAGAACGAGGCCAGCCGGTGGAATGCGGGAAAGGACCTGTCCTTCGTGCCGCTGCGGCCGGAGCGCGTGCTCGAAGTTCGTTACGACTACATGGAGGGCGTGCGGTTCCGGCATACGGCACAGTTCGTCCGGTGGCGTACGGACCGGGATCCGGCGTCATGCACGTACGAGCAGCTGGAGCGGCCGGTGAGCTTCCTCCTCGCGGACGTGCTGACGAGCGGCTGAGTCGAGGCGCAATTCACGCGACCGCGACCGGCCGACCGGATACCGTGGCCGGGTCCACTGGCCCGGAGGTCTGTCCATGTCCACCCCCGCACGCGCCCGCGCCGCCGAGTTGTTGTCGCAACTGTCCCATCCGCTGCGTCTGTCGGTAGTCGGTGAGCTGACCCGGCGCGCGGCCGACGGGCAGCGCTCGCTGGCCGTCGCTGAAATCGCGGCCGCGCTCGACGCGCCGATCCGCAAGGTCGCCGACGCGGTGTCCCGACTGCACAGCGCGGGTCTCCTGGAACGGATCGACCAGACCTACGCGGTACGCCTGGCCACACTGCGCGAAGCGGCCGATGATCTGGACGCGGAGAACCCACTGACGGACCTGCTCGCCGACGCCCCTCGCCTACGCGGCGTGTTCACCCACGGCCGGCTGGTCACACTGCCCGACCTCTCGCTCCACGGCCACGATCTCGCCATGCTGCTCGGCCGGCTGATTGACTTCGACGGCACGGTCGAGGAGGCGGAGATCAACCGCCGGCTCGCCATCGTGTCCGACGACGTCGCACAATTGCGCCGGCTGATGGTCGACGAGGGTGTGCTCGTCCGGGACCGGGCCGGGACTACCTACGAGATGGCGGCGCCGGCCGTGGCCGGCGGGCGATAGCTCCCGCTAGAAGCGGGCGAACGATCGCACTGACGAGCGCGGCCCGAATCGCGGTGCCGCGGCGCCGCTGGCCAGCAGGAGCTGGACGACCCGGGCGCGCTGCGGCCGGAAGGGCTCCAGCACTTCCAGCATCCGTTCGTCGGCCGACGAGATGCGCACCGGCGTGCCGTCGCGCTTGCCGGCCCGAGCCGCGCCGGTCAACGCGTAGACGACATGGTTGGGCAGGTGGTAGTCGCCGACCGTGACCGCGTCCGGGTCGCCGTACGCGACGCGGACCACCTCGGCGGCGGTCCAGATGCCGATGCCCGGGATGGACGTGAGCAGGCGGGTGGCGGTGGCCGCGTCCGGTGCCGCGTCCACCCGGTCGGCGAGTGCCGCGACCCGGCCGAGCGCGTCGGCTCGGCGCTGCTCCACTCCGTACCGGTGGAACCCCCAGTACGGCGTCGCGGCGATCGCGGCCGGATCG
>DATCXD010000055.1:0-5313 GCA_036566005.1 Micromonosporaceae bacterium
CCCGCCCGGTCTCGTCGGCGCCGGCGGGCGCCGGCGTCGGCGACACGCAGACGGTCAATGGTCTTTCCGATGGCGAGACTCTGGCGATCACGCTTACCAAAGTCGCCGATCCGGCCACTGCGGCCGACGAATTCTCCACGCCGCAGGGTGGCGACCGTCTCATTGGCACGCAGTTCCGGATCACCAATGCCGGTTCGGTTCCGTACCACGATGCGATCGACAACGACGTTCAGCTCATCGACGAGAAGGGTCAGGCGTACCAACCCGAGCTTGGTGACAGCATCACGGCCGGACGTTTGTTCGAGGAGGTGCGCATCGATCCCGGCGACAGCCGGTTGGGATTCGTGGTCTTCAGCGTCCCCACCGGGATACGGCTCGCCTCGATCCAGTTCGTCCCGGACAGTGGGTTCGCGGATGACACCGCGCAATGGACGTTGCCGGCCGGCCATGCTCCTTCGTCGGCGTCGCCCGCGCCCGCGGACGTCGTCCGGGCGTACTTCGACGCCATCAACGCGGGCGACTACCGGCGGGCGTGGAACCTTGGCGGCAAGAACCTGGGCGGGTCGTACGAGTCGTTCGCCGCCGGCTTCGCCGATACCGTCAGCGACACCGTCACGATAACCTCGACGAACGGCGCCGAGGTGTCGGTGACCCTCGACGCCGAGCAGAGCGACGGATCGGTCCGCCATTATGTCGGGACCTACACAGTTCGCGGCGGTGTCATCACGGCAGCGCACGTCGTCCGACGGTGATTCGGCCGTGTCGCGATCGCGAGCGCGCCGATCGCCAACAGGCTATCTCGTGGCCAGCCGGGTGGCACACGACTTGTGCCGTGACGGGTTGTGCAGCGGCGGGTTGTGCAGCAGCGGCTTGTGCAGCGGGCGGATGTCAGCGGCGGGTCAGCGGCGGCCTTATGGAGGTCCATTCGGTGGCCCGCTCATAGGCACGAGCGGCCCTCAGCACGAGTGCGTCGGCGTGTCGTGGGCCGATGATCTGCAAGCCGACCGGTAGACCGCTGGAGGTGAATCCGCACGGCACGCTCGCGGCCGGTTGCTGGGTCATGTTGAACGGGTACGTGTACGGAGTCCAACTCGTCCAGTCCGCCGAATGCCATCCCGGCGGGACATCCAGGCCTTTCGGAAATGCGGTGATCGGCAGGGTCGGGGTCAGCAGGAGATCGTACGTCCGGTGAAAGCGGCCCATTCGGACGCCGAGATCCACTCGTACGGCGGTCGCGTCCAGATAGTCCGCGGTGCTGACTCCGCCGGCGCGTTCAACAATGCGGCGCAGGCCGGGATCGACGTGCCTCACATTGTCGCCTCGGTACGGCTGAAGGACCCTTGCCGCGCCGGCGAACCACAGCACGTGGAAGGCGTCCACGGGATCCGCGAAACCGGGATCGGCCGACTCGATATGGGCACCGGCATCGGCCAGCACCGCGGCCGCGGCACGCACCGCGGCGTCGACCTCCGGATCGTTGCGTACGTAGCCCAGATCCGGTGAGAACGCGATGCGCAAGCCGCGTACGCCGTCGTCCAGCCCGTGCAGGAACGACGTGGTGGGGGTGGGCAACGCCGACCAGTCCCTCGGGTCGAAGCCGGTGAGGATGTCGAGCATCACAGCGGCATCGGCGACGCTGCGGGTTATCGGGCCGGCGTGCGAGAGTGTCCCAAACGGGCTCGCGGGCCAGACCGGGACCAGCCCGTACGTCGGTTTGATCGTGACCGTGCCGGTAAACGCGGCGGGGATGCGCAGGGATCCGCCGCCGTCGGTGCCGACCGACCACGTGCCCATGCCTAGCCCGACCGCAGCCGCGCTGCCGCCGCTCGATCCGCCCGCGGTCAGCGCGGCGTCCCACGGATTGCCCGTAGCGCCGTGCCGCAACGAGTCGGTGACACCCTTCCAGCCGAACTCGGGCGTGGCGGTCTTGCCGAGCAGAACGGCCCCGGTTTCCCGGAGTCGCGCCACCGTCGGAGCGTCGTCGGTCCATGGACCGCGCTCATCGATCAGGTTGGTGCCCCGCAGCGTCGGCCACCCGCGGGTGTAGAGGAGGTCCTTGATAGAGGTCGGTACGCCGTCGGCCGGCCCGACAACGCTGCTAGAGCGCCAACGGGCCTCGGACCGCTCGGCCGCGGCCAACGCACCGTCGGGGTCAACCAGGACAAAGGCATTGACGTCGTCGTTGCCGGCATCGATCGCGGCCAGCGCCGCCCGCGTCGCCTCGACCGGGGAAGCGCTACGGTCCCGGAACGCGGCGATCAGTTCGACGGCCGTCAGGTCGGCCAAGTCCGTCATCGTCTGTCTGCCTCCCGGCGCTTGGTGCGGCGAACCCGAACGCGCGTCCGGGCGGAGCCCGGAGCGGACTCTCGGCCGGTCACCACTATCTCGCACATCTCGATCAGATCGAGGCGCGCATGCCAGGTTTTCGAGGTGAGATCGCGGAGGTCTCAAACCCGCGTCACAGGACGGGTTGCCGCCCACTCCAGCCACTGCTCAGCGCGATCCGGCTTGCGAAACCGGTTCCCCGGCCCGGATACACGTACAGGATGTTCGTTGACTTGTTGATCGCGGAAAGATCCACGTAGCCGTCCCGGTTGAAGTCACCGATGCCGACGAGATCACGCATCCCGTTCCAGATCACGCCGATCCGGGTGCGTGCGCCGACGTGCGAGCCGGCGCGTCCGAAGTAGAGGAGCAGGTCGCCGTTGGACCTCTGCCGGGCGATCAGGTCAACGTAGCCGTCCCGGTTGAAGTCCCCGATGCCCGTCAACTCGTCCACCGAGTTCCATCCGACGCCGATCTGCGTACGCGCGCCGAACCAGTTGCCGGTTCCCGGGTAGAAGAACAGGTTCCCGGTGGATGCCTGCACTGTGACGAGATCTGGATACCCGTCGTGGTTGAGATCGCCGATCGGCGTGATCTCGCGCATGCCGCTCCAACCGACCCCGATGCGAATGCGACTACCCACGCTGGTGCCGGTGCATCGATACAACCACAGGTCGCCGTTGGAGGTCTGGCGAGCGATCACGTCCTCGTGGCCATCGCGGTTGAAGTCGCCGGCCCGCGCGATCATGTTGAACGCGTTCCAGCCCAAGCCGAGACTTGTCCTGGGCTCAAGATTCGTGCCGTTGCCCGGATACAGATAGAGCGTGCCGGTGGACGTCGTGCGCGCTAACAGATCGGACCAGCCGTTGCCGCCGAAGTCGCCGAACGGATCCGCGGGCAGCGGAGCGACGTCGAGATAGTCGTTGTCGATATTGATGGTGACGCCACCCCAGGTCTCGTCGTGGCCGCCCATGTACTGCTTGATCCGGCGATGTGGTGACCAGTACGACGACGGGATCGCGGGATTGGACGTCGTGGCGACGCCGTCGTACCGGGCGAAGTCCAGATAGTCGGTGCGTACGTAGGTCGTGGAGTTGTAGACCGCGACCTGGTCCGCCACGCCCGAGCCCAGGCTGCCGTAGAAGCCGGACAGGTAGCCGAGATCATGCACGCGGGAACTCCACGCGCTGATGAACGTCTTCACCGCGGTGCGGCAACCGGCATCATCCGTCCGGTACGCCTCCATGTCGTTGATCAGCACGCTGCCGCGGGCGAGGCCGAGGGCGGTCGCCTGCGCGACGGCGTCTTCGGCGTTCGCGCGACCCTGCGCCGCGGCATTGGCCGCGGTGAACAGGAACTTCTTGTTCGACGTGGTACACGGCGCCTGCAGGCCCATGTATAGCGGCATCAGGTGCCAACCGCTGGCGACCTGCTCGGCGACCCAATCGGGGGTCAGGTTCGGTTGCAGGCAGGCCCGGTTGATTCCGCCGAAGTAGATACCGACCGCGCGGTACGGCGACGCCAACCACGCGCTCATCGCCGCGCTCGATGGCGCGGTGCAAGCGTCGAAGCCCAGCCCGGTGAATGTCCCCGGAGATACGGCAGGAGACACCGCCAGCGCGGCCGCGGCGCCATAACTGGCAACCGGAGCTGTCGATGTCGTCAGCGTCGTGGATGCAATCGTGACCGCGACGCACGCGAGCACCCTCGTGAATCGCGTCGATCTCGGTGTCGTCACCGTGCGTGCCATGTGGACCCCCGCCCAGCGATGGCGACGTGTCAACCGGGGGATGTTGCGGCCGGATTGCGTCGTGTTTCCAGTACACCGCACTCTGTGGATTTTCTGTGCACCTGATATGTGTCAGATACCTTGCTGATGTGCCATCCGGTCGCTGATGGCTGCGCGTCGGGAGAGGAGCAGGCAAAGCGCAAGGAAGAAGTCGACGCGATCCTCGAACTACGACGGGCATGAGTTCATGGTTTCTAACTGTTGCGTCGCCCGTGGGTAGATGAACCACCTACGATTGGGCGACGCGGGCCTGTCCCGCGCTGCTTTCCCGGATGGCGAGCTGGAAGTCGGCGTGGCCCTCCTGAGGCAGTGCAGCGTCGCCGTACTGGATGCGCAGTTCCAGGAGTCGCAATGCTAGCCGGGCGATCTGTTCCTTGTCCGGGGCGACCGTGCTCAGGGTCGGTGTGCTGTAGCGGGCTTCCTAATCGCCCGTAAGGATCAACACGCGCACAGCGGCCAGTCGATACGCACCCGGACGCGATCTCCGCGCACCAGCACGATCCGGTCAGCTTGAGGTCGAGCTCGTGGCTGCCCGCACGGCGACGGTCATGGCCCATTGATGGGTCAGTGTGAGGTTGCCGTCCTCGTCTCGATGCGCTCGCAGGCCGGTGGGTTCGCCGCCGTGGATCTCGTCGTCGAAGCGGGCGCGAACATCAGCACGGACGTCGGCGGGCGTCGCGGTACGCTCCATCCAGTCCTCGACATCCACGGGCTGATCGTGCGCCGATGTTGAAACGACACGAGCACCGGCACCGACCAGCAACGCCGCCATCTCATTGACCGTCAGCGTCCGGCCATGGCTGGGGTCGCGCAACCGCTCGATCCGGTTGGCCTCCTCCGCCACCGCAGGGTCATCATCTGCCGCCAGGTCGATGATCCCGATCCGGCCGCCCGGGCGGGTCACCCGGACCATCTCGTGCACGACAGAGCTCGGATCGGCTACCTGGTGCAGCGTCCATCGACACACGGTCAGGTCGAACTGCTCGTCGTGAGATGGCAGGGCCACCGCATCGCCCAGTAGGAAGGAGATGTTGCGCACGCCGGCGGCATCGGCGAGACGCCGGCCCTGTTCGAGCATCTCCGGTGTCAGATCGAGCGCGCAGACGTGGGCGACGTGACCGGCCAAGGCTCGCCCCAGGTGGGCGGCGCCCGCGGCGACGTCGAGGACCTGCTCGCGCACCGTCGGCCGCAGTCCGGCG
>DATCXD010000079.1:0-3648 GCA_036566005.1 Micromonosporaceae bacterium
GCCCTGCATCCTGAGCTCGAGAAGCCGCTGGCCGAGATCCTCGGCGACACCCACGGCCTGATCGTCTACCAGGAACAGGTCATGGCGATCGCGCAGAAGGTCGCTGGCTACTCGCTCGGCAAAGCCGACCTGCTGCGCCGCGCGATGGGCAAGAAGAAGAAGGAGATCCTCGACAAGGAGTACGTGCCGTTCTCCGACGGCATGCGCGAGCACGGGTATTCCGACGCGGCGATCAAGACACTGTGGGACATCCTCGTCCCGTTCTCGGACTACGCGTTCAACAAGGCGCACACGGCCGGATACGGCCTCGTGTCGTTCTGGACGGCGTACCTCAAGGCGAACTATCCGGCCGAGTACATGGCCGCGCTGCTCACCAGCGTCGGCGATGACAAGGACAAGTCCGCCGTGTATCTGGCCGAATGCCGCCGCATGGGCATCAAGGTCCTGCCGCCGGATGTCAACGAGTCGAGCGCGCGGTTCGCCGCCGTCGGCACGGACATCCGGTTCGGGCTCGCGGCCGTCCGCAACGTCGGGGTCAACGTCGTGGAGTCGATCCGGCGGGCGCGCCGGGAGAAGGGCGCGTTCACCGACTTCTACGACTACCTGCGCAAGGTCGACGCCGTCGCGTGCAACAAGAAGGCGGTCGAGTCGCTGATCAAGGCCGGCGCGTTCGACTCGCTGGGACACTCGCGGCGCGGGCTGCTGTCGGTACACGCGGACGCGATCGACTCCTTTGTGGACATCAAGCGCAACGAGGCGATCGGTCAGTACGACCTGTTTTCCGCCTTCGGCGACGGCCCGGGGGCCGGTGACGCGTTCGGCGCCGGTGACGACGGCCCCGGCATGGCGGTCACACCACCGATCCCGACCACCGAGTGGGACAAGGGCGACCGGCTCGCGTTCGAACGGGAGATGCTCGGCCTCTACGTCTCCGACCACCCGCTGCTCGGTCTCGAACATGTGCTCTCGGCCGCCGCCGAGATGCCGATCTCGGCCCTGCTGGAAGAGGGTACGGTCGGCGACGGCCAGATCGTCACGCTGGCTGGCATCCTCTCCGGTGTGTCCCGCCGGCTCACGAAGCAGGGCCGCAGCTGGGCGAGCGCCACGCTGGAGGATCTCGGCGGCGCGGTCGAGGTGATGTTCTTCCCGAACACGTACGAGTTGGTGGGCCAGTACGTCGCCGAGGACGCGATCGTCGTTGTCCGGGGACGGGTCGACCGGCGCGACGACCAGCCGCGGCTGATGGCGATGGACCTGTCGATCCCGGACATCACGGCGCCGGATGCGGTCAAGCCGGTCGTCGTCGCTCTGCCGCAGTCGCGCTGCACGCCGCCACTCGTCGATCGGCTCAAGGAGGTGCTTGTCAGCCATCCCGGGCCGGCCGAGGTGCACGTACGGTTGGTCAACGGATCACGCGCCACGGTGCTGCGGGTGAGCCCGATGCGCGTCGCTCCAACGACCGCGCTGATGGCCGACCTGAAGGCGTTGCTCGGCCCGAGCGCCGTGGCATAGGTGGCCGGGCCGACCGCAGGCGACTGTGATCGAGTCCCGGCAGCCGCGCAACGACGCGATGCGGGCCGGTCGGCCGGACGCTGCCACGGGTGGCGTGTCAGGATGGTTTTCGGGCCGCCCGGACCGTTCTGCCCGCCGCGCCGGACCACCAGCATGTGAGGATCGCTCGATGACCAGTGCGACACCCGCGGATCCGGCCGGCGGCGGCGCCTCCTACCCGAACTATCCGGGAGCGGACGGACAGTCGTACGCCTATCCGGGCGCCGAGCCCGGCCCGTGGGCCGGCTATGCCGCACCGGCCGCGCTGGCCGTGGAACCCCGGCCGTCCGGGCAAGCGAGAGGCCTGACCGCTCTCGCGGTCGCGGCGGTGATCGCCGTGCTCGGATTGCCACTCGGCTGGATCTGGTCCTCATTCGCGCCGTGGCTTCCGGGCGTGGTCGAACCGGACGGTTTGTTCCTGCAACAGCCCTATGGTGAGCAGCGCGCCGGCCAGGAGACGTTTTTCATCCTGCTGTCGATCGGCGCCGGCGTGCTCTGCGCGATCGTCGCGTGGGTCGCGCTGCGTCGCTTCCGCGGCCCGCTCATGGTGGTCGCACTCGCCGTGGGCGGCATCGCGGCCGGCTGGATCGCCTGGCGCTTTGGCCACAACATCGGCCGCGGGCACGCGCTGGCCGAGGCCCGACACGGCAAGATCGGGCAGGTCGTCCTGGTCCCGCCGGATCTGCGCATCAAGCAGGCCGGCAATATCGGGCTGTGGCACGGCTGGGTGCCATACCTGAGCGGGGTCCTGCTCTACCTCGCGATCGCCGCGATCATCACGTACCTGTTGATTGCGAGCTTCACGGCGAATCCGACGCTGGTCGGTGGCCGGCGAGGCCGGGCGCAGACGACCACAGCACCGCACACCGGGTCGGCACAGACTGAGCCCGCGCCGGGCCACGGGCCGGGCCACGCGCCGACCTGAGCCGCGGCCGGGCCACGGCGCAGACCCGGGCTATGCCCAACCCGGACACTGCAGACCCGGACACTGCAGACCCGGACACCGCCGGACCCGGACGCTGCGGCACCTGAGCGCAGAACCCCTGATCAGTTGTCGCTGGAGGCGGCGGCGAGATCGCCGAGCGGGATGGGCAGAGCGCTGAGTTCGCGCAGCAGCACCAGTTCCCGATTGATCAGCCGGCGTTCGAGCGCCAGCCGGTCGGCCGGCGACTCGGCGGCGAGCAGTTGTTGCCGGTCGTCGATCGCGAGCACGGCCGTCGCGGCGATCAGATAGGACAGGACGACCGGGTCGTCGGGCAGCTGCTCGCCGCCCTCGCCGCCATCGGTCCGGATCACCTGCAGGTAACGCTGGAATAGGTCGAGCATCCCGGGCACCAATGACTCGGCGCGCGCATCGGCGTCCGGTTCCTCGATCCAGTCGATGTCGGCTTCCAGGAACGGCGCCGCGCGGTGCAGTTCGCGGATGCGGAACCGCCGTCGCCCGACGGTCACCAGATCGAATCGGCCGTCCGGGTGCGCGGTGAGCTGGCGGATCTCGGCCGTACATCCGACCTGATGCAACGTGACCTCGGCTTGATCCGTCGGTGTCCCGTCGGCCGCCGTATCGCCGACCACGGTCTCGCGGCCGAGTCGGATCGCGACGACGCCGAAGGCACCGTGATCGTCGTCGTCACGGATCAGGTGGCGGACCATGGCCCGATAGCGCTCCTCGAACACGTGCAATGGCAACACGAGTCCCGGGAACAGCACGGTCCCCAACGGAAACAAAGGCAGCCGCTCGTTCATTGGCGCAAAGCCTAGCGCCGATCATGCGCGGCTGGCGACGGGCGGCCGCCGCTACCCGATCCGTACCGTCCCAGCTGCTGGTCGGCTGCGGTCCGAAGCATGGACGGCCGTCTAGACTTGAGCGGTGCTGACGCGTATTGACCTGCGTGGAATTTCCGACGCGGCGCGCGTGACTCGGTTGCCGCGCGCCCAGCTTGACGTCGAATCGGCCGCGGACGCCGTCCGGGGTGTCGTGGTCGCGGTCCGCGAGCATGGTGCCGCCGCGGTCAAGGCGGCGAGTGCACGCTTCGACGGCGTGACCCCGTCGCGGTTGCGCGTGGACGGCGCCGTCATCGCCGCGGCCGGGGCGGC
>DATCXD010000085.1:0-4315 GCA_036566005.1 Micromonosporaceae bacterium
GTACGCCAGGCGATCACCGACGTCGGCGGTCTCGCCGGCGCGACGGCGGGCGCCGTCTGGGTGGAGAAGGTCCGCGAAGCGTGTACCGACCTGTCGGCGGCCGCTCTCGTGAGCGAACTGGCCGTGGAGCCGCTTCGCCTGGACGGCGAGCTCGACCCGCGCTACGTTGCCGTGACGCTTGCCCGGCTGCAGCTCGCGAGCGTGACGCGGCGGCTCCAGGAGGTCAAATCGCGGGTGCAGCGCCTCAACCCCGTGACGCACAAGGATGAATATCTTGCGCTCGCCGGGGAACTCTTCTCGCTCGAGCAGCATGCGCGTGCGCTGCGGGAGCAAGCGGTCGGAGGGCTGTAGACAGTGTGGTTCCGGAGGCCGAAGCTGCCCGTGTCGAAGACGCCGCAGCTGGAAAACGGTGAACGCGTCGTGGCGTGGACCCCGCAGGGCCCGGACGCGGTCGTGGTCACCAATCGGGGCCTGTTCATCCCGGGCCGGGACCGGCTGCGCTGGCACGAGATCCACAAAGCCGTGTGGCGGGACGGAACGCTGACGCTGGTGCCGGCGGCGACGGCCGTCGCCGACGGCGAGGGATACAGCGTCGTCGAGGACCTGCCCGCGGTGTCCGTCACCCTTTCGCTCCCCGGTGACGTGCCGAAACGGGTACGGGAGCGGGTCACCGGCTCCGTGGCGTACACGTCGCACTATCCGCTGCCGACCGGGGGAGCGGCGCGCGTGGTCGCGCGGTGGGTGTCGGGCCGGGACGGGCTGACCTGGTCGGTCCGCTTCGAGGGTGGCGTGGATCACGACGATCCGGTTGTACGCGAGGTCACCGCCGATTTGGTCGCGGCGGCGAAGGCGTCGATCTCGCAGCCGGACTGACGCGGTCGGTCCTCGACCTCGCCGGCCGCGCTCTCACCAGGTTGGCAGGCGCAGCGGGCGTCTCGGCGGAGTCCTCAGCCGGCGTCTCGGCAGAGCCCTCAGCCGGCGTCTCGGCAGAGCTCTCAGCCGGCGTCTCGGCGGGAGCAGCGTCACAAAAACCGGTAGCGGTTGTGTCCCAGGTCCGAGTTAGGGTCGGCCGGTGCCCGTACAGTCCCCCGCGTCCAGCATGGCCGACCATCACGCCGCTCCGGCCGGCGCGCCACTGATTTACGCCCGGTCCCTGGTCAAGCGATTCGGCGACTTCACCGCCGTCAATGGCATCGATCTGGACGTACGGGCCGGCGAGTCGTTCGGATTTCTCGGGCCGAACGGTGCCGGCAAGTCCTCGACCATGCGGATGGTGGGCTGTGTCTCCAAGCCGACCGAGGGCACGCTGCGCATTCTCGGCCTCGACCCGGCGCAGCACGGCGTCGACATCCGCGCCAAGCTCGGGGTGTGCCCGCAGCAGGACACGCTCGACACCGAGCTGACCGTGCGGCAAAACCTGATGACGTATGCGCGGTATTTCGGCATCCGTCGCCGGGTGGCCCGGGCGAAGGCGGACGAACTCCTTGATTTCGTCCAGCTGACCGAGCGTGCGGACGCGAAGGTCGATTCCCTGTCCGGCGGGATGAAGCGCCGCGTGACGATCGCCCGAGCGCTCATCAACGATCCGGAGATCGTGCTGCTCGACGAGCCGACGACCGGGCTGGATCCGCAGGCCCGCCATCTCGTGTGGGAGCGCCTGTTCCGGCTCAAGCAGCAGGGCGTCACGCTCGTGCTGACCACGCACTACATGGACGAGGCCGAGCAGCTGTGCGATCGGCTGGTGGTGATGGACGCCGGCAAGATCGTCGCGGACGGCGCGCCGCGCGAGTTGATCGAGCGTTACTCGACCCGTGAGGTGCTGGAGGTCCGCTTCCCCGGTGACGATCAGGCGCCGTACGCGGACAAGATCGCGAACGTCGGCGAACGCGTCGAGGTCCTACCGGACCGGATCCTGCTCTACGCGGCCGACGGCGACGCTGCGCTCGTCCAGGTGACCGATCGCGGGCTGCACCCGTCAAGCGTGCTCGTGCGGCGCAGCTCACTCGAGGACGTCTTCCTGCATCTGACCGGCCGGACGTTGGTTGAGTAGATGTACCACATGATGAGCACCGGCCAGCCCGTCGTGCGGGATGCTGGGTGCGATGATGTCGCGGCCATCTGCCGGTTCGGCGAGGTGTACATTCCACCCCACTATTCGCCGCTGATTGGCGCGGACGCGGCGGATCAGCAGGTTCGCAGCTGGTGGAACGAAACACAGATAGGCGCAGCCGTGGCCGAGGGCCTTGCGGTCGTCGCCGAGGCCGACGGGCAGCTCGTCGGCGTCGGGCAGCGCGGCCGTAGAGGGGCCGACCACGTCGTCTATAAGCTCTACGTTCACCCCCAGCATCGCGGCCGTGGGCTGGGCCGTCAGCTACTTGATGCCCTCATCGGGCGGCTGCCCGCTGACGCTGATCGGCTGTACATCGAACATTTCGTTGCCAACGAGCGCGCGGGCAAGTTCTACGAGCGTGAGGGCTTCACCGTGGAGCGCATCGAACCAAGCCCTACGGAAGACCCTGCACTCGCGGTTGTGTGGCGTTTCCGCAATCTGGCTCCATTCGAACAGAACCCCCTGACCGGCCGGACATTGGTGGAGTAATGGCTGGCGCTCTCGCGGTGCTGAACTACGACCTGGTCGGCTACAAGCGCACATGGCGCGGCTCGGCGATGAGTTCGTTCGTGCTGCCGGTGCTCTTCGTGCTCGGCTTCGGCATCAGCGTCGGCAGTCTGGTCAACACCAGTCGGCTCGGCGGCGAGTCCTACCTGTCATTCCTCGTACCCGGCATGATCGCGTCGACGGCGTTGCAGGTCGCGTTCGGTGAGTCGACGTGGCCGGTGCAGACGAAGTTCGCGTGGATCCGGACATATCACGCGCAGATCGCTGCTCCGCTCGCGATCAGCGACCTGGTGTTCGGGGACATGATCTTCCTGGTCATGCGGGTGGTCACCACGTCGGCCGTGTTCCTGCTCGTGACGTCGCTGTTCGGTGCGGTTCACTCGTGGTGGGCGCTGGCCGTACTGCCCGCCTGCGGGCTGCTCGGGGTGGCCATTGCCGCCCCCGTGTTCGCGTTTGCCGCGACCGTCGAGGGCAGCACCAACTACTTCGCCTTCCTCCAGCGCTTCATCGTCATCCCGATGTCGCTGTTTGCTGGCGTGTATTTCCCGGTGTCTTCGCTGCCGATCGGCGTGCAGCCGCTCGCCTGGATCTCGCCGCTGTGGCATGGCGTCGAGATCTGCCGGGCCGCCACGCACGCCGACCACGGCTCGCTCTGGGCGCTGCTCGGGCACGTCGCATATCTGCTGCTGTGGGCGGTCGTCGGCGTGTGGCTCGCGCTGCGGCAATTCCGTCGTCGGCTCTCGGATTAGGGGGACCGACGTGGTCGTCACCGCTTTTTCGCCGGGCGTGTACGTCCGGCTGGATGCCTCCATGCGCCGGTCGGGCGCCGTCACCGCGCGCAATGTGACCGCGCTGCGGTCGGCGTACTGGCTGCTGCTCCTGTCCGGATTCTTCGAGCCGCTGCTCTACCTTCTTTCGATCGGCATCGGCGTCGGAAAGCTCATCGGCCGGATCCCGATCGGTGGCGGCGAGACCGTGAGCTACCCGACGTTCGTGGCGCCGGCGATGCTCGCCTCGTCGGCCATGACCGGCGCGCTGGCCGAGTCGACGTTCAACTTTTTCGGCAAGATGAAGTATCAGAAGACCTTCGACGCGGTCCTCGCGACGCCGGTGCGCCCGATGGAGATCGCGTTCGGCGAGCTGTGGTGGGCGATGTTCCGCGGTGCGCTCTACTCGGGCGCATTCCTGGTGATCATGGTCTTCATGCATCTCACGAGCGCCGGGTGGGCATTGCTGGCGTTCCCGGCCACGCTGCTCGTCGGCTTTGCATTCGGCAGTGTCGGCATGATGCTCTCGACGTACATGCGCAGCTGGCAAGACTTCGACGTGGTGGCGACCGTACAGATCGCGTTGTTCCTGTTCTCCAGCACCTTTACGCCGCTGTCGGTCTACCACCAGGCCTGGCTCCGGGCGCTGATCCAACTCTCGCCGCTCTACCAGTCGGTGGCACTGTTGCGAGGCATCACACTCGGTCGCCTCGACCTCGGCATGCTGGTCCATGTGGCCTACCTGGCCGTCTTGGTCGCGGTCGGTCTCGTCGTCGCGTCCCGACGGATGAGCAAGCAACTGCTCAAGTAGATCCTCGCCCGGACCGGCGACAACTCAACGGCACAGCGTCACCGGCGCAGCAAACGGCCGGCGTCCGGGCACGAAGTCCGTACGCCGGCCGAGTTGCGGCCGCCCAGCCCGCCGGTCGCT
>DATCXD010000090.1:0-2459 GCA_036566005.1 Micromonosporaceae bacterium
GGCCGCGTCGATCGCCGCGTTCGCGGCCGAGGCGACCTCGACGATCGTGTCGACGCCGCGGTGACTGATCTTGCGAACCTCGCTGGCGACGTCCTGCTGCCGGTAGTTGATCACATGGTCGGCGCCGGCCACCGCGGCGAGCTGCGCCTTGCGCGGGCCGCTGACGGTGGCGATGACCGTCGCGTCGGACCAGCGCGCGAGCTGGATGGCGGCGTTTCCGACCGCTCCAGCGCCACCGGCGACGAGGACGACGCGCCCGTCGAGGGTGCCTGGCCCGAGCCGAACCGGACCGTCTTCGGTCACTGTGAGGCAGCGGTGCGCGGTGATGAACGGTATGCCGAGCGAGGCGCCCAGATCGAACGAGGCGAGGTCGGGCAGGGTCGCGACCTGACGCGCCGGCACGATCGCGTACTCCTGCGCGGTCCCTTCGCTCCGGCCGTACGCGGCCTCCCACATCCACACCCGGAGCCCCTGCAACGCGGCCTCGACACCGGAGCCGACCGCGTCGACCACGCCGGCACCGTCCTGGCCGGGAACCTGTGGGGGTTCGACCGGGCGGCCGGGGCCGTCGCCCTGACGTGACTTCCAGTCGGTCGGGTTCACGCCGGCCCGGTGCATCCGCACCCGCACCTCGCCCGGGCCCGGCTCGCGGATCGGCCGCCGTACGAGCTTCAGCACCTCCGGCCCACCGGTCTGCGTATACACGGCCGCGCGGGCATCGGCGACGCCCGGGGAGTCCGAATCCGCCCGGTCGGCCTGCTCGTTGTTGTCGGGCACGGTGGCTCCTTCCGTCACGGTCCAGCATTGCGTACTTGTGGCGGATCGGCCGGCCGCAAACCGATGTCACGACGGATCCTCGGTGCCGGCCGCGACGGCGGTGTTCGACCGAGGAATGGCCGGCCAAGCCGGGCGCCCGCGTCCGGTGATCCACCGCGGTGGACGATTCGTGCGGGATTGCGGCGCAGATCGTTCGCGGACGGATCATGGCCCGCTGCTCGATCATGGCTGCCGGATCATGGCCCCTAGCTGGACTATGACCATGGCTGGATCATGGCCGGCAGCAACCCGAGCCGGACGGATTCGTGGGTTGATGACTGGTTTGTGCCCCCGGTGGGAGTCGAACCCACACTGGCGGAGGTTTGAGCTCCGTGCCTCTGCCGATTGGGCTACGGGGACGTCGGCTCGGATAGCCTACCCATTACGCTGTGCGACGCGACACCCGCAGCCCGGTGTCGCGAACAACCGCGGTTAGGGAGTTGGGTCACGTGGCCGAGAATCGTGCGCCGGAACAGCGACCGCGCGTCTTGATCGCCGAGGACGAGGCGCTCATCCGGCTCGATCTCGCCGAAATGCTCGTGGAGGAGGGCTACGACGTCGTCGGCGAGGCCGGTGACGGCGAGACGGCCGTACGGCTGGCCGAGGAGCAGCACCCGGACCTGATCATCCTCGACATCAAAATGCCGATCATGGACGGTCTCGAAGCGGCCGAACGCATCGCGGCCGCGCGGATCGCGCCGATCATCATCCTCACCGCGTTCAGCCAGCGCGATCTTGTCGAGCGCGCGCGCGAAGCCGGCGCCATGGCATACCTGGTCAAGCCGTTCCAGAAGAGCGACCTGATCCCGGCGATCGAGATCGCGTTGTCCCGCTTTGCCGAGTTCTCCGCACTGGAGGCCGAAGTCGCGACGCTGACCGACCGGCTCGAGACGCGCAAGGCGGTCGAGCGGGCCAAGGGCGAGCTGATGGCCAAGTATCAGATGACTGAACCGCAGGCGTTCAAGTGGATCCAGCGGACCGCGATGGACCACCGGATGACGATGCGCGATGTCGCCGACCGCATCCTGGCCGAGGCGGCCGCCTCCGATCTCCCGTAGGTCGCCGCCCTCCCGGCTCGGGCTCCGGCTTCCGATCGTTCGCCAGGTATCGCCCCACGCACGCGCCCCCGACACGCATATCGGTTCCGGCGCGCGTGGACCGCGGGCGAATGTACGGAACTTGGGTGCTCGGAGCCCACCATGGCGGCCAACTTCCGTAC
Organism: Micromonosporaceae bacterium; assembly: GCA_036566005.1. Lineage (GTDB taxonomy): Bacteria > Actinomycetota > Actinomycetes > Mycobacteriales > Micromonosporaceae > DASQPR01. The sequence continues at coordinate 2,036 of DATCXD010000090.1, forward strand.
AACAGCGCCGGCATGCGCTCTGGTGGGCGTGGGCCGCGGATGAATGTACGGAACTTGGGTGCTCGGAGCCCACCGCGGCGGTCAACCTCCCTGCAACAGCGCCGGCATGCGCTCTGGTGGGCGTGGGCCGCGGGCGAATGTACGGAACTTGGGTGCTCGGAGCCCGCCACGGCGGCCAACTCCCGTACAAAAGCCGAGCTGCAGCTCGGTGGAGGCGATTGTCGGACGCGGCGACTAGGCTCGCCAGACGTGAGCACACCAACGGCTGCAACTGCGTCAGTTCCAACGGCGCCAGTTCCAACTGCGTCAGTTCCAACGGCGCCAGTTCCAACGGCGCCAGTTCCAACCGGCCCGGAGCCAACTACGCCGGAGCCAACCGCGGCCGAGCCAACGACGCCGGAAACAACCACGCCGGAAACAACCA